>JBMOJO010000080.1:0-14291 GCA_049315745.1 Saprospiraceae bacterium
CCGCGCTTGATTCATTGATTTTGCGAAGCAAAATCAATGAATCAAGCGCGGTTTCAAATTATTATTTAACGCGAAGCGCCGAAAAAAGTCTTTTGCCGCCTGCGGCGGCAGAATATTATTTTGAAACCGATGTGTTTTTCATGATTTTGCTTCGCAAAATCATGAAAAACAGGCCGGATTCAAACGTTTATTTGGTGCGAAGCACCGAATGATGTTTTGAGAGGGGTTGTGTAAAAAGTTTTTTTACGGCGCTTCGCGCCGAATTATATTCTGAGAGACACGTCATTTTCACGATTTCGCTTCGCGAAATCGTGAAAATGACGTGTCTCTACAAACAATATTCTGCCGCCGAAGGCGGCAAAAGACTATTGACACAATCCATTGCCTATGCGATGGATTTTGCCCTGTCATCTGCCGAAAGGTAGCTTTCCAGATTTTCGGAAGTGATGATTTCAATAGGAAGATACTTCTCCCTGGGGATTTCCATTTTAAAGATCAGATGTTCCATCAGGAAACTCAGCCCCAGAAAGCCCTGCATACCGGGGTTTTGATTAAGAATCACCTGAATCAGCCCTTTGCGCAGCCGCGCTGCATTTTCTGCAATCAAATCATAACTCACGACTTTAAGATGCCCGTCAGCGAACCCTTCAATACAGTCAAAAGCGTTGGAGGTGGTGAGGAATACCCCTTCGAAAGCCTGTACATTAATGGCGAGTGGGGACAGCATTTGCTGGTCATACAAGGTCAGCACCTGTATCGTGCGGTTGGGCTGGTGCTCCTTGAAATACGAAATAAACCCCTTTTCTTTTTCCGCAAGGTGGCCGGAATACTCCAGGGCTTCAATTTTGTGCAGCACGAGCAGCGGGCCGCCCTTTGGCGTGAGCAAGTCCATCATTTGAGCTGCTACCCGGCCACTGGTATGGTAATCCTGTCCGATAAAGCCGTTGTACCCCGTTTGTGCAATGGAGGAATTGATAAATACAAAAGGTATGGAAACCTCGTGCAATTTTTGATATACCTCGCGTACCTCCACGTAATCTAAAGGTGCTACGAGCAGGGCATCGGGCTGTGCTTCCAGTACCAGGGAGAACTGATTCCGGAAATCTTCTATACTGCGCTCATAAAAAAAATACCGAATCTCTCCACTGAAGGAAACCTGCTCCTCGGCAGCGCGCTTTGCACCCAAATAACAAGTATGCCAATAGCCTCCTGTCCTGTAACGAGGCAAAAGAACGGCAATGACGTAGCGCTTATGTTGCTTCAGGCTTTTTGCCAGAATATTTGGGGTATATCCCACCTGCTTAATAATCGCCTGCACTTTTTCCAAAGTCTCCTCTGATACCCCTCCCCTATTGTGCAGGACTTTATCAATTGTCCCCCGCGACAAATTCGTCAGGCGGGCAATATCCTTAATTGTATAGTTTTTCCCCGTCATTTTCGCGATTATTCGTTCCGGCTTCCCGGTGAATAAGGAGCCCCTGCTGCACCAAGTTTTTGTTCCAGGTCTTTAAGTTCTACCTCCAACAATCGCCGAACTTCTACCATAAGGGGCTCAAGTTCGTCGGTTGCAATTTTTAAAGCATCGCGCTGCATCTGGGTCGGGGCAGAAGTTGACCGCCACATATCCCCTGTCAGCCAATCCACCCGGTTGGCGAGCGCAAATTTCGTTGGCTGATCGAGCCGAAGGGCATCGCTATCCCCAAATAGCGAGATGCGGAGTTCGCGTGTCTTGCGTTCGATACGGTCGAAAGCGCCCATTGTTGCAGCTTGCTCAATTTCTGCTTTTTCTGCAGCTTTTATCAGGTGACGCATCCGGTTCGACAACTCGTCGAGCATACCACTTATGGCGAATACCCGCCGCTGCAGCGTCTGGGCTTCCCGCTGGAATTGGACCAACGCTTTGCGGTCTGCCGCCTGCAAGGTAACGCCGCCAAGGGTATTGAGCCGGAACGGTACGGCTCCTCCCAAATCGGTAAACTCCCCCCGTACAAACAGCGAAAGGGTCACGGTATAATCCCCTGGCATCGCAAGGATGCCCGCTTCCTTTTCACCAAAAGGGTTGTCGAAAGCGGGTGCGGATAAGGAAACCGGGTTAACGGCAGCATACCTGCCATCCCATACGATACGGTGGACCCCTTTTTCTGCTCCTGCCTTTAACTTGCGCACAATTTGCCCTTCCGGATCGCGAATGGTAAACAGGAGATAGGGGGCTTTTTCTTCCTGCTCTGCTTGTAATTCTGCAAGCGTCGGATATCGCACAGGCATATTTTTTTTGAGCTGATCTGCCTCCGCTTCCTTGCGCAATTGCTTGAGGGTTTTGACCTCCTCTTTCATAAAATACGTGAATACTGCTCCGAGGGGCGGGTTTTCGGCGGTATAATGGCCATGTCCCTGAAAGGATTTTCCGCGCAGCCCGAGGGGAAGAGCCTCGATATATACCAGGCCGTCTTTGACCGGAAAAATTCCGCCAGGGGCGCTCAAATCTGCCGGCTTCATCTTCCGCAGCGGGGAGTAATCGTCCAGCACATAGAACCCGCGGCCGAATGTGCCGAGGATGAGATCGTTTTCGCCACGGTGGATTTCCATGTCGCGAACAGCGATCGTCGGGAGGCCTGATTTCAGGGCTTTCCAGTACTTGCCGCCATCTACCGTAACAAAACAACCAAACTCGGTACCGACGAACAGCAAGTCCCGGTCCACATGGTCCTCGGCAATGCAATACGTCGAACCTCTCTCCGGAAGGGTTTGATGAACGGGCGACCAGGTGCGGCCTTTATCCTGACTCTTGAACAGATAAGGCTTAAAATCGCCGTATTTGTGATGGTTAAAGGCAGCATACACGACGTTGGGGTCGTGCCGGGAGGCAAGCAGATAATTCACATAAGCCCGCTCTGGCACCCCCGGGATTTTTTCTGATTCAAGCCTGCGCCAGGTTTTGCCCCCGTCTTCCGTGACCTGGATGAGGCCATCATCAGTGCCGGCGTAAAGCAATTGCTCGTCCAGCGGACTTTCTGAAAAAGCCACTATTGCACCGTACTGGGAGGTGGACTGGTGCTTCGCTACGGCATCTATACGCTGTATCCTTCCCATTACAGGCAGGGTATTCCGGTCAATTTGCCGCGACAAATCCGGGCTGATGGCCACCCATTGGTCCCCGCGATTGTCGGTCCGGAATAACTTGTTTGCCCCAAAATATAACCTGGATGATTTATGAAAGGAAACCGCCAGTGGGGCATCCCAATTCCAGCGGTATTCGTCTTCCCCTTTCCCGGGCTTGGGCTGAATGCCGGTCTGCTCCCCACTCGAGCGGTCGTAGCGCACCAGTACGCCGTACTGTGCCTGGGCATAGACGATATTGGGATTTTCGGGGTCCACCTGGGACTCAAATCCATCCCCACCCTGGGTCACAAACCAATCGGAGTTCTGAATCCCATGCTCGTTGCGCGTCCGCGAGGGGCCACCCAAGCTGAAATTGTCCTGGGTACCTCCATAGATATAATAAAAAGGCTTGGAATTGTCCACGCTTACCTTATAAAATTGGGTAACCGGCAGGTTTTCTTTAAAATCCCAGGTGAGGGCACCGTCCCAGGATTCGTAAATACCACCGTCACAACCCGAAATAAAATGCTCCGGGTCTTTGGGATCAATCCAGAGCGCGTGATTGTCCACATGCTTATATTGTTCGCCGAGCATGCGCCAGGTTTTTCCGCCATCGTTGGAGATCTGGTTCCAGACATCCATTGCGTACAAAGTATGGGGATCCCGGGGATGGACAAAAATTTCGGCATAATACAAGCCTGTCGTGAAATATCCGCTGCGCTTTTCCCAACTCGCAGCCCGGTCGGTGGAGCGGTATAAGCCCCCTCTGCCCTCATTCGCCTCCACGATTGCGTACATGATTTCCGGGTCGGAAGGGGCCATGGCGAGGCCAATCCTGCCCAGGTCGCCCGATGGAAGCCCCTTCATGGCTTTTTCCCAGGTTTTTCCGCCGTCTTTTGATTTGTACAGCGCACTTCCGGGTCCACCGCCGACATAGGTAAATACGTGCCGGCGCCGTTGGTGCACGGCAGCGTACAGTACATCGGGGTTGCGTGGATCCATCAACAAGTCGCTGGCTCCGGTGTGCTCGTCCAGGGCAAGGGATAAGGACCAGGTTTTTCCGCCATCGCTTGTTTTATATACCCCGCGCTCGCCACCTTCTTTCCAAAGCGGACCGTAAGCAGCTACATAAACGACATCCGAATTGCGGGGGTCCACCACAATTTTACCGATATGCTCGGAAGTTTTCAGCCCCATGTTCTTCCAGGATTTGCCTCCGTCTTCCGACTTGTAAACCCCATCGCCATAGGCAACAGAGCGCTGGTTGTTGCTTTCACCGGTACCTACCCAAACCACATTCGGGTTGTTGGGGTCAAGGGTAATACAAGCGGTAGAAAAAGAGGCCTGGTCGTCAAAGAGCGGGCTGAAAGTGACCCCGGCGTTCTCTGTTTTCCATACCCCACCGGAGGCTACGGCGATATACCAGATTTTAGTTTGATGTGGATGAACTGCAATATCGGCAATCCTACCAGAGGTAATCGCCGGCCCTACCGACCGGAATTTCAGCCCGTTCAGGTTAAGCTGATTGAAAGGAGGTTCAACTGCCGCTTCTTTTTTGGCGATTGGCTCCATTTTTGGCTTTTGTCCTTTCAGGGGCAGAACAAAAAGCATGAGCGCAATGAAAAAACAGGAAAAAAAGTCCTTCATAGCTGCACGGTATTTATGGATTGGATTTTTTCAAAAGTAAACGCTTGCTTTTGGCAGCAGTGATTTCAGATTTATTCATCTTTTGCAAGCGAAACTTACCTTCCGCAAAAAGCCTGGCCTGGTCGTCGTAGTGGGGGCTCAACCTGTTTCCGGACTGCCCCGATGGCAATACGTTCACGGAGTGCTCCACATCGCTGAAGTCCACAATCCGGCGCTTGGCAGGGCCTGCGGTAACGGCGTATTTGCCACTTCCATTAGGCTTGAACATCAGGTTGTTGATTACTTCGGTATTCCCCGGTACGGGAAATGGGCCCACATTGAAAATTTTAGCCAGCAGGGGAACCTGGCCTAGCGCATGGGGGTGCTCAAGGGTATGTACTTTGCCCCACTTCCACTGATCAGTTTCCTGGCCAAGTTGCTGCCCGAGCTCGGAAATACCCTGGTGAAAAGCGGCATCAATAATATCGCTGCGGGATTCCCGGACCTTGTTGGTTTTGACATTATCATACCAGGCAGAAGTATCTTTTTCGAGCAAAACCTGGAGCGAACGCTTGTACAGATGCGTCCCCAGGAAATTTTCAAAATCAGGGCCCCCGAGTTCGTCCAGAAACGTTTTTTCACTGATCAGAAAAACCATTTTGGCGTAAATGGTGGGGGCTACAGCGTCAAGGCCACTTCCTCCGTCCCAGTTTTTAAGAACATTCAGGCACTTGCGCTCAAGGTCGGTATTGGGGCGGGCGTTCCGGACGATAACATCCACTAAAGCGGGGGCAACAGCCGACCGGTTGTCCAGGATCATCTGCTGTGCTTTCTGCAGGTCCCAGGCATTTTCTCCCTCCAGCAATCGGATAATCCGCTGCGCCCTGTCCCGGGGCAGATAATAGCCCGGGTGATAGATTCCGCCGGTACTGTCCGGCTGGTTGTTCGCTGAATATACATATCCGGAGGGGGGATTTTCCGATTGGGGGTTTTCAGAAAAATCGAGGTAACCGAGGATTTCGTCCACCCCGCTCGACCCGTCAAGCAA
The DNA here is from genome assembly GCA_049315745.1 of Saprospiraceae bacterium. GTDB lineage: Bacteria > Bacteroidota > Bacteroidia > Chitinophagales > Saprospiraceae > JADJPL01. The sequence continues at coordinate 5,774 of JBMOJO010000080.1, forward strand.
AAGTTTGGAATTGACATGCGCCGGGCGCCGGGGCAGCCTGGCCATCGCCCACCAGGCAATATTGCCGTCTTTGTCGCCATACATGATGTTCAGCCCCGGAGCATTGCCAAGGGCGGCGGCAGCACGGACTTCTTCGAACGATTTTGCCCTGCTCATATTGTAAATTGCCCGCAACGACGCATTCGGCAGCTCCCGGAAGGTCCACCATGCTGCTACGGGTTCGTCCGTCAACCTTTTAACTTCATCAAAAACATCGTTAATAAAAGGCCCATGCCTGGAACTTTTCACTTCCAGCACTACCTCCTTTTGTCCTTTGACCTTGATCACTTCCCGTCGCACCGCGAGGTCTTCCCAATGGTCGCGGAACCAAACCTGTGCGGGATTTTCCGGATTCAGTTTTTCACGGAACAAGTCTATATCGTCGTTTTCGAGCATCGTCATCCCAACAGCAAAATCTCTGGTATGAAAGGGAATAGCAAAGGGAACCCCTGCCAGGTGGCTGCCGTAAAGGCCTCCCCCCGGATACTCCAGATGTGCTTCATACCATACCGAAGGCTGAGCAAATCCCATGTGCGTATCATTCGAGAAAATGACCTTTCCGCTTTTGGTCTTTTGGGGGCCGATGACCCAGGCATTGCTCCCGATCCAGGGGGCAACCGGAAAAGCGGATAAAATGGACTCCAGACCGGGGGCCTGGCTCAGCCCCTCGCCCAGTGGGTTGCGGCCAAAGGAAGGTATGGTTGCCGAACCCGGGGTCCAGTGGACGTCGAGGTCGTCGAGATATGCTTGTCCATGGCGCTCCCTGATCATTTCAACCAGGGGATCGGTTCGGAATGCCATGGCAAAACTAAAGGCCATATACCCAAAAATGGAATACGTATCTTCGATCGTAAACGGCCTTTTGGGGATGCCAAGCAAGGTAAATTCCAGGGGAGTCGGCCCCTTTTCCATAAACGCATTAATGCCGCGGAAATAGGCAAGCGTAGCTTTTTTAATGGGGTCATTATCGGGAAGCGCATTAAATTCGGCAGCAGATTTTTTGGCGAGTTCAGCAAGTCCAAGGGTGCGGAAGAGGCGATCGGCCTTGAGCAGGTCCGGGCCCAGGATCTCCGCAAGCTGGCCCTTGCTAAGCCTGCGAATCATCTCCATCTGAAAAAGCCGGTCCTGGGCATGTACATAGCCCAGCGCAACATGAGCGTCTTCCTCACTGTTGGCATAGATATGGGGCACTCCGAATTCGTCAAAATACACCTCCACGTCAGCCCCTATTCCCGATAGTTCTATCGTGCCCTTCAGCCTGGGCTTTGCTTTTTGGAGAAAAACCATCGAAGCGACGGCCCCAATGAATACGAGCAATAGTAAAGCAACAGCGATTTTTTTAAGGATGCGCATAGCGGTTTTTTTAAAGGTAAGGGTGGTATGCAAAGTCTTTTGCCGCCTGCGGCGGCAGAATATTCTCTTTTGAGACACATCATTTTCGAAATTTCGCGAAGCGAAATTTCGAAAATGATGTGTCTCTTAAAATATTATGGGGTTGTGTAAAGAGTCTTTTGCCGCCTGCGGCGGCAGAATATTCTTCTGAGCGACACGTCATTTTCACGATTTCGCTTCGCGAAATCGTGAAAATGACGTGTCGCTTAAAACATCATTCGGCGCGAAGCGCCGTGAAAATACTTTTTACACAAGCCCAAAACAGTAGTAATTCTTTGAGGCACCATCAAAAATAACCAACTTGTTGAATTGTTTTATGTTTTTTACCCATAAGACTTGCTGCTGCGGGGTAATCGGCAAGTAAAAGATGAGGTTTCCCTGCCTGCTGCTACAAGAAAGCGGGATTGGAGGATGCCGCCCAAATAAAACAAACCCATTCCGATCGGATTGACGTTTTCCCTTAGTAAATTGTGCCTCAATCTATAATTACCGCTTATGGAGTCCCTTCATACGATTATCCTGGCCATTGCGGTTGCCTTCCTGGGTTTCGCACCGCCCGGGATGATCAATATGACCGCGCTTAAAATCAGTATGGAGCACCGGGTGCCGGCCGGATTGGCATTCGTGTCCGGTGCTTCGGTAGTCATCTTTTTCCAGGCGCTGATTGCCGTGATGTTCGCCGGCTATTTGGGCAATAACCCCCAGGTGGTCCAAAATCTCACCCTTGCCTCAATTGCCATCTTTATTCTGCTGGCCTTCTTTTTCTATCGCCAGGCACGCCGGCAGGTGAAAACGCAGGTGCAGGGGCCTGGGAAAAAGGTGTTCCTGGCGGGCGTGGGGATGGCCGCCATGAACATGCTGGGTATCCCGTTTTTCCTTGGATACTCCACTTTGCTGGAGGCCAGAGGCTGGCTGGATCTCCGGCCACCCCTGCATTGGTGGTTTGCCCTTGGAGCAATGGCAGGCGCATGGCTGCTCTTTTCGATCTATGTCTTTTTTGCCCCGTTTATCCAGCAGCGGGTACAGTTTATTGCGAAAAATATCAACTATATCCTGAGCTTGCTCTTCCTGACCCTGGCTTTGCTGACACTTGGCAATGTACTTTTTTGAGGTTGCATCACATGAAATGCCTTTAAATAAAAATTTGGGGTTGTATAAAAAGCCGACATTATGAACCGTAAAGTCACCTTAACGCTAATCATCTGCTCATTAAATGTTTGTATAAAGGCACAAACTGGGATCTATATCCCCCAGATGGCCACTTGTGATAATCTAATATCCAATTTTCTTGCTACCTACAATATTCCGGGAGCTTCGTTCGCCCTTGCAAAGGATGGAAAATTAGTATATCACCGAGCGTTTGGCAATGCAAATATTTCAGGCACTGAAGTTACACAACCATATCATTTATTCAGAATAGCAAGCCTTTCAAAACCCATAACTTCTATTGCTATAATGAATATGGTAGAACAAAATAAAATCGCACTGACAGATAAAGTTTTTGGGACAGGCGGATTGATGCAAAATCATCCCCTTATCTCAAAAGCTGTTATTACCGATGTTAGAATATTTAATATCACCGTACAGCATTTATTGGAGCACACCGCGGGTTGGGACAGGAATATCAATTGTTTCCCAAATCCCACCGCTCCATATCCAAACTATTTTTCCGGTTGTGACCCTATAGTTGCCCCTTTGCATGTAACGCAAAAAAATGGAACAAAAAATCCTGTTTCCGAAGAAGATATGATCATTTTTTTATTAGAAAAGGGATTGAATTATGCTCCTGGTACAAGATATGCATATTCAAATATCGGTTATTTGGCTTTGGGCGAAATTATTGAAGAAAAATCAGGACAAGCATACGAGCAATACGTTAAAGGCAGTTTGTTGAACCAACTTGGCATTTGTGATATGCATTTAGGGAAGAACCTACCCGGGGACAAGGCAGAACGAGAAGTTGAGTACGTCGGTAATGGGTTTAAGACTTTGTCTTGCTATAATACAGGAAGTTTCGTTCCCTGGGAATATGGAGGGTTCAATCTTGAAGCAATGGATGCACATGGCGGTTGGATAGCAACTTCAAGAGATTTGGTCAGGTTGTTAGTCGCTGTCGATGGTTTTGCCACTAAACCCGATATCCTTTCATCTTCGACAATAGCCACCATGACGAAACCATCGGCCAATAATATCAATTACGCAAAAGGTTGGGCGGTAAATGCTTCAAATAATTGGTGGCATACAGGATCTTTGGATGGAACTGCTACTTTTATGGCAAGGACAATCGGGCAATATACGTGGGCTGTTTTATTAAATAAAAGGGAAATTGGAGCAAACGAAAACAAATTTTGGACCGATTTTGATGCTTTGCCCTGGAATTGTATCAGCAGGGCTTCGTCATTCCCTACGCATGATTTTTTGGATATTCCTGCAACGAACAGTACAAATATTCTCTTTACCTCAATTAGCAGTACTTCTGCTACAGTGTCATGGACAAATGGAAATGGGAACAAGAGGATCGTAGTTGCACGAAAGAATGGCGCTATTACAAATTTTCCATTAGACGGCCGTTCCTATTCAGCAAATCCATCATTTGCGCTTGGCAACGACTTAGGCAACAATATTTACGTTGTCTATAATGGCTCTGGTAATTCCGTGAATGTAACCAATCTTCAACCCAATACCTCCTATTCATTCCGAGTATTTGAATATAATGAGTCGGCTAATACTGGAAATAATGCACTTTATAAACTTTGCGGTGGAGATGAGAAAAAAGTAACTACGCTTACGGTTACTTCCGCCCGGGAATTATCTGAGGACGAACGCGTAAAAATCTATCCAACCGTATCGGATGCGTTCATCCATCTTGAATTTCCTTTCGATACCGAAGGGGAACAATATGAAATTATTTCGATTGATGGAATTCTTTTTAGAAAAGGAACGTTTCAAGGGAATACCTCCACCATAAATATTTCCGATGTTCAAAGCGGACTGTATATCCTAAGCATCAAAACAAAAAAAGGAAATTTGCTGAGGAGAAAGTTTATTAAAATCTAAAGACCAACAGCCAACAGCCATTAAACTGGCATAGTTGTTAAAATAAAGGGACATGGAAATAAATAAACATATTATTGATCAACGCATCACCAAAATAGTCGCAGATCACCCGTCGTGGTTTGCGAAAATTGGCGATGAAAGACAGCAGAAATCCAAAGCCTTTGTCATCCTCAGCGTATCCGCCTATTTGGGCGTAGAATTGGAAGAGGCCAAAAATATGATCACCGAAGGGGGAAATGATGCAGGCGTTGATGCTATTTTCATTGGCGACTTAAACGATTTTGAATTTCCCGTAACTATTTTTCAGGGAAAGTATGTCTTTGACTTAGAAAAGGATTCCAATTTTCCAGCTAACAGCATTCAAAGGGTAATTGGGGCCATCGCTTCCATATTTGACCCGGGCAAGCCGGTATTACTCAATGATGATATTAAACCAAAGGTCCAGGAAATCCGCTCGCTTATTTCGGACGGCTACATACCGAATGTCCGATGTATTTGCGTAAATAACGGCCTTACCTGGGGCCAGGAAGGCGAAAATCATATCGAAAATGCCGGCTTCCCCCCAAGCCAGGTCCAATTTGAGCATTTCAATCACGACGATATTGTCCAGTTGCTTCAAAACAAGAAAGGTGTCAGGGCAACGCTGCATTTTTCGGGCAAAAGCATCGTGGACGACTTCAATTACAAGCGGGTTTTGCTTGGCAAGGTAAATGTAGTTGAATTCGCCCAACTATTTGAAAGCCATGGGGATGTGCTTCTGGAAAAAAACATTAGACGCTACCTCGGCCTAAGCAAAAACAGGGTTAATGAATCCATCCAAAACACCCTCATCGGAGATAAAAAAGATAACTTCTATTTCTACAACAATGGCGTTACGATTGTATGCAGTAAATTTTCGTATAACGCTTTGCAGGGTGGAGACTGGAACGTTACCATTGAAGACCTTCAAATTATCAACGGCGGGCAGTCCTGTAAAACCATTCAGCAAACCATCCAAAACCATCCCAGCCTTGATTACTCCCAAGTTTTTGTATTGGTGCGGTTGTATGAATTATCCGGTAAAGATATTGACGACCTCATAACCGATATTACTATCGCCACGAATAGCCAAAACCCTGTTGATCTGAGGGATCTCAGGGCGAATGATGAAATACAGCGAAAACTTGAACTCGATATTAAAGAACTCGGATTTCATTATAAAAGGAAGAAGGATGCCGCGCTCACCGGAGAGGTTATACCCTCGTCAGTAGTGGCGGAGTCCGTATTTACCATTTGGAAAAGGAAACCTCACCTGGCCAAATTCAAACGCAACGAATTATTCGGAAAATTTTATACCGAGGTATTTAAAGACTTGAATGCCGCACAAGCCATTCTTGCAATTTTGATTTATCGCTACTGCGACAACCAAAGGAGAAAGTACGAACTGTATGAAAAACATCCTCACTTGCCTTATAGTAATTATTTTATAGCCATGATTATTGGCGATTTAATCTTATCCGATCTGAATATCAAACTGCAACAACTTACGCACGTAAATTTTGAGAAAGCTAAAAATTATTTCGAAGCCAATAAGGAAAAACTCTTTGACAGGGCAAACACCGTACTTGAAGATGCCCTGAAACCCTTTTATCCGGATGGCATTCAACAAATCGAACCCCGGCGCTTGAGTGCATCCTTTCGCAGAGGGGAGTTGCTGGAGTATATCCATGTTCAACCAGACAAACGGTAATACCTTGCAAACGGGATTAGACCGCCTCTTGAAAGAGGAGACCTTGCAGGACAGCATAACAGGGCGCATCGGCTACTTGTGCCACAGCGCTTCCGTAAATGCAGAGGCCAGACATGGTGTCCTGGGGATAAAAGCCATTTTCGGAGATCGGCTTAAAGCGATTTTTGCCCCGCAACACGGTTTTGCGACCGATGCCCAGGATAACATGATCGAGTCGCCCCATTTTTTCCATCCCTATTTCCAGGTGCCGGTTTATAGCCTGTATTCGGAAACCCGGGTCCCCACCCCGGAAATGCTGGCGGAAATTGATACCCTGATCGTGGACCTGCAGGATAACGGTGCCCGGGTCTATACCTATATCTGGACGATGGTCCTTTCTCTGGAAGCCTGCGCGCGGGCAGGCATAAAGGTGGTCGTTCTGGACCGGCCCAATCCGATGGGGGGCCTTCGCGTTGAAGGCAACCTCTCCGATCTCCAATTCCGCTCGATCATCGGCTGGAACGCGCTGCCCATGCGGCATGGTATGACGATTGCCGAGGTGGCACAATATGCCCTGAGACACTGGGATATCCCGGTACAACTGCACCTGGTCCCCATGCTGGGATGGGAGCGCAGCATGGCTTTTTCCGATACCGGCCTTCCCTGGGTGATGCCTTCCCCGAATTTCCCGACCACCGATACCGCGCAGGTCTATCCCGGCACCGTATTGATCGAGGGGACCAACCTCTCCGAAGGCAGGGGCACCACCCGCCCCTTCGAACTCATCGGCCACCCGCATTTGCCCGCGTATGAATTTGAAAAGTGCTTTTCTGAAAAAATAACATCCCTGTTACCAGAGGCAGGCGCTGTCCTGCGGCCCGCTACATTTGTGCCCACTTTCGACAAATACGCCGAAAAGCCCTGTAATGGGTTCCAGGTACACGTTACCAATCCCGAAACGTTCAGGCCCTGGATTTTTGGGCAGTTGCTGATTGCCGCGCTTTATTCCTTCATGGGCAAGGACTTTTCCTGGCGGGAGCCTCCTTTTGAGTATGTGCACGACCGGCTGCCCATTGACCTGCTCAACGGAAGTGATCTGCCCCGGCGCTGGGTGGAGCACCAGGCCAGTATTGCCGAGCTCCTCGAAATCGAACGGCAAGGGTATCCTGAATTTCTTGCCCAAAGGGAAGCCGTATTGATTTACCGGTAAAATTTGTATGCCGGCGAAGCCTATTGGGCTGAAATTTCCACAATGCGGCCCGGGCCCTCCAGCGAAACGTATATTTTACCATTGGAACCCTGTACGACATTACGCACCCTTCCGGAATTTTCGATCAGGATAGCCTGCTGCTTTACCTTATTGTCTTCCAGTACCAGGCGGTATAATTTCTGTGAAGCCAGCCCCGTAGCCAGCAGATTGCCCTTCCAGGATTTGAACGCATCTGCCGTAATGAAGGTGATGCCGCATACCCCGATGGAAGGCGTCCACACATACTGAGGCTCGGATATCCCGGCAGCAGTATGGCCTTGTGAAATGGGAGTTCCATCGTAATTGACCCCAAGGGAATAATTTGGCCACCCATAATTTGCGCCGGCTTGGAGGATATTCAGCTCGTCACCGCCCCGAGGGCCGTGTTCGGCCTCCCAAATCTCCCCGGTGATGGGGTGGACGGCGAGGCCCTGGGGGTTGCGCACCCCAAAAGCATAAATCGAACCGGGCGCACTTGCCCCCGGCAGGACGGGGTTATCCGCAGGGATACTGCCGTCATCCTTCAGGCGGTGGATTTTTCCCCATGCCTGCCGGATATCCTGCGCATTGCGGTTGCTCGACCTTGGGCCGGCATAGGTGCCGCTTCCCCCCTCTCCTACCGCCAGGAAAACGAAGCCCTTGCGGTCGAAAAGGATGCGGCTGCCATAGTGCCCGTTCCAGGTATTTCCCCCGCCGGTACTGAACAGTTGCTCCAAATTCTGCACCTGGTTATTGGCCAGCTTAAACCGCACCAGGCGCAGTTCCCCGCTGTTGCCGCTGGCCGTGGCGGAATGCGTGGCATATATCCACCCGTTTTTCGCATAATCCGGATGCAGGCGGATATCCAGCAGCCCCCCCTGTCCACCCGTGCGGACCTGGGGCAGCCCTGATATCTCACTGACCTTGTCCCCGCGCTTCAGGTACAGTTTGCCCCTGCGCTCCCCAAACAACAGATCGCCATTTGGAAAAACATCCATCCCCCAGATAATTTCATACCCGCTCAGGATGGTGCTGGAAGAAATAACCGGATCCGGAACATTGGAAGTAGGCGTCCCTTCGATTTTTTGCTCTTC
>JBMOJO010000358.1:0-3178 GCA_049315745.1 Saprospiraceae bacterium
TTTCGCGGAGCGAAATCAGAAAAAAGATGTCTCCATCCAAAGAAAATTTCGCCGACGTAGGCGGCGAAATACTTTTTACACAACCTCAAAATAAAATTTCGTGGTCGAAGGCGGCAAAGGACTTTTTGTGCAAGCCCGGCTTTAAAAAACAAACAATCCTTTTTATGATCAATGCGCATATCCTCCGTACGCTTTTTTTCTTTCTTCTAACCTTTTCAATATCCGCCGGTTGGGCACAAAAAACCGTCCTTGTCGGAAAAATTGTGGACAAGGCTACAGGGGAGACCCTGATCGGTGCAACTATAGCGCTGTACCAGGATGGCAGCCAAGTCACGGGCAACGTCACTGATTTCGACGGCAACTACAATCTCGAAGCACAGCAGGGCATTTACCGTATAGAATTCAGTTATACGGGTTATGCCAAAATTGCCGTGGACGGCTTTGAATTGAAAGCCGGTGCGGTCAATACCCTGGATGCTGCTTTGGAGACGGAGACTTTAGAGCTGGACGTCGTCGTAGTCAGTGCGACGACCTTAAAAAATACCGATGCTTCCCTGATCTCGCTTCAGCGTAAATCGTTCTCCATTCAGGATGGGGTCTCTTCCCAGCAAATCAGCCGGACGGGTAGCTCGAATGCAGCGGATGCCATGCGCCAGATGACCGGCGCCCTTGTGGAGGGTGGCCGCTTTGTAGTCATGCGCGGTTTGGGCGACCGTTATTCTATTTCCCAGCTCAACGGCGTGACGCTGCCCAGCTCCGATCCGTATCGCAACAGCGCCAGCCTCGACCTTATCCCATCCCAAATGATCGAAAATATTGTAACGATCAAAACCTTTACCCCTGACCTTCCAGGTAACTTCAGTGGGGGGTTGATCAATGTAAACACCAAAACCTTTCCGGATAAATTCACGCTTTATTTTCAGGCAGGTACGGAATACAACACTCAATCTTCTTTGATTGATAACTTCAACCGGATGAAGGCCCTTCCGGGTGATGCCCTTGGCCTTCGCTCGGACCAGCGCGACCAGCCCCAGTTCCTGAAAGATTTATCCTTTGGGGAACTGAGCAGCCTGCTCGGTTCTGCATCATACCTCGCAGCCCGTAACCCCGATCCTGCCAACAATGCTGTTCGTACCCTTTTTAACCGCACTTCGAGAGAACTGAGCAATGAATTCGTGCCAGAGCAAGGCAGTACGCCGCTAAACTCCAGTTTTAATTTTTCCATCGGTGACCGTCGTCAGTTTCTGGGGCGGCAACTGGGTTATACCCTTGGGGTCAACTACTCCAGTAATTATCAGCATTACGATAATGGTACTGTCGCGGCGTTCCGCTACAACAACCCTGAATTTCTGGAAGAACTCATCAATCTAACAGAGGTAAAGAGTACGCGGAACCCTCAGGTTGGGGCTCTGTTTAATATGAACTATCAGTTGTCCGACAACCACGTCATCGGGGCAAACGTGATTTTTAACAATGATGCAGAAAGCGCTTCCCGGATCCAGGGCGGGCGGTATCCGGCGAACCTCTCCGATCCTGCTGCTTCGTTTAACGTACGTACCCTCGAATATACCCAGCGGCAGTTTGCCACCTTTCAGCTCACCGGAAGGCACTTTTTCGGAAAAGAGCGGAAAGTGGAGTTAGAATGGCTTGCCGGTAGGACGAATTCCTTCCAGAAGGAGCCGGATCTGAGGTATTTTGCCTATAGTCTCCTGAAAGAAGAAGGGGAGGAGCCTTTTTACAATATCAACAACGCTGAATTCCCTTTCCCTTTCCATTTCTTCCGCGATCTGCGCGATGAGGCAAGTATGGCCAAATTCGACCTCAGCCTGCCTTTCCTGAAGGGGGCTCCGAACGGAGCGAATAACCGCATCAAACTCGGGGGGCAATTCAGCCGCACCGACCGCAAATTTGATGAATTTTCCTATCAGATGTTCAATACCGGGGTGTCTTCAGCGATTGCTTTCAATCAGTTCAAGGGCGATTTCAATGGATTTTTTGATTATGGCAATTTCGGGATCATTGACACCCTGTATAATCCGAACGGGCAGGTTAGCCGCTACGTTACGGGGTATCATTATATCAATGGCAGTAACCTCAAAAACTTTTACACCGGAAGGGAAGCTATTGGGGCTGCATATATTATGACTGCGCTGAACCTTTCCACCAGGCTCAAGGCGATTGGCGGATTGAGGTATGAAACAACCGATCTCTCGGTAACTGCCGGCGATGGAACAAACGGAAAGATTGACCTTGGCGATTTACTGTATTCGCTCAACTTGATTTATGCCATTAACGACAAGTCCAATTTCCGCGTAGCGGCATCCAAGACCCTTGCAAGGCCCAATTTGAGGGAACTTGCCCCATTCGAGCAGTTTGATGCGAAAAACGGCTTTTTCAATGTAGGCAACACCAACCTGAAGCGCACCCTGATCCAAAATTATGACCTTCGGTATGAGATTTACCCGCGTTCGGGCGAGTTGATTGCCTTTAGCGCCTTTTACAAAGGCTTTCAGGATCCCATCCTGCGGCAGTTCAACCCCCGTGCCACAACCCCCGAGCTTCGGTTTATCAATGTGGACCAGGCCACGGTTTTTGGGGCCGAACTGGAATTCCGCAAACAGCTCGATGTGTTGGGGAGTATGTTCAGCAACTTTTTCTTCAGCGCCAATTTTGCTTTGATCCAGTCCGAATACAAAATCCCTGCAGAAGAGATTGCAGCCTCCAGGGCGATTTATCCGGGTTATGAGCGCACGACACGTCCCTTTCAGGGGCAGGCACCCTATATCGTCAACCTGATTTTATCGTATATAGACGCTGAGCGAGGCTGGGAATCCTCCCTCGCCTTCAACGTTACCGGCCAGCGGCTTTACAATATTTCGCTTTTTGCTACCCCCGACGTCTATGAGCAACCTTTCCCCTTGCTCAACTTTAAAGTGAGCAAACAATTTGCCGGGCGCTACAAAGTGAGCTTCAATGCCCGTAACCTCATCAACCCGGTCAACCAGCGGGTGCTCGAGTTTAATGGGCGTACCTACAATGCAGAATCTATTACCCTTGGTACGGGGTATGGTTTTAGTTTTGCATATTTGCTGAAGTAAGCGCAGAAAGATTTTGCCGCCTGCGGCGGCGAAATATTCTCTTGAGAGACCCCTCGTTTTCGCAATTTCGCGAAGCGAAA
>JBMOJO010000359.1:0-3156 GCA_049315745.1 Saprospiraceae bacterium
AAATATTCTTTGGATATAGACATCTTTTTCCTGATTTTGCGAAGCAAAATCAGGAAAAAGATGTCTACATCCAAATATAATTTGGTGTGAATCGCCATAAAAAAATCTTTTTACACAATCCCAAAAGAGAATCTTCTGCCGCTGCGGGCGAAGTATTGTATGTGATCCTGTCATGGTTTTGTAATAAAACCCGGCACCTGCCTTTTTTGACATTTCCGTGAAAAATCCCCTTTCCCTGTCCTGTACTTTTGCCGCTAAACACAAAAACGATGATGGCAAAAGCAAATCGAAACAATTTTTTCCTTCTGGCATTTGCGCTCTCTGCGATTGCCGGTCTGAGCAGTTGTGCGCAGGAGGAAGTGGAGGTCACCCGCGTGTATGGCACTATTACGATTGACAGCCCCGATACCTGGGCAACGTGGAAGGACAGTGGGGAGGTGCAGGTTACGGTATTCCCCAAATTCAGCCTGGACCCCCTTGCCGGATGGGGTGAAGTCCCGGACAATTTCCTGGGGCCCAACGTACCCGGAGGGGTATTCACCGTTGGGGCGCCCTATAATTCACAAAATCCGCTGGTCTTGAATTTTGTTCCCGGCAAAACGACTTACCCTTATGAGATTGAGCTGGAGCCGGGGATTTATTCTGCCCTTGCCCTTGGACTTCGGCATAACCGGGTTACCGACCCAAGCCGGAAAACGGCGACCCTGGGCGTTCACTGGGGAAATCCGGGCCAGGTGAGCCATGGGGTTGTGATCAAGGTAAGAACACCCGGTGGTGTTGTGCCCGTATTCAACTATCCGGCACCTTCTGTATTTGAAATCAAGGCAGGAGAAGAAAAAGAAATCAACTTCAAAGCCGATTTCAATTTTGTCAAAAGCTGGTACCGTTAAATTATGAAAATCCCTGCTCTCCTTTGTGCAGTATGGCTGCTGCTCCTTTTCCCGGATACCCGTCCGCTTATGGCGCAGCAGCCTGCTGCCAGGATGCAGGGGATTGTGCGCGATGCTGAAAACGGCGAAGCACTTGCGTTCGTAAACATTGCGCTCAAAGGTGCCTCCCAGGGGGCGACAACTAATCCCGAGGGTTATTTTTCTATCGAGGGCCTTGCACCTGGCACGCACACCCTTATTTTTTCTTATCTGGGGTACGGGGAATTAAGCCTTCCGGTAGAAGTACTTCCGGAGGGGAATATGCCCATAGAAATCCGGCTCGAGCCAATGCCCCTGACCGTTGCTGAGGTAGTTGTAACTGCAGGGGCACGGGCACAGGCCACACTGCTCACCCCGGCGAGTATCGGGGTAATTACCGCCAAAAACCTCCGCGAGCGCAGCATTTCCACCTTCGACCAGGCATTTGACGAGATGCCGGGGGTCGTGGTCACCCGGTCGAGTGGCGCCAATGTACAGGCCTTCTCCATCCGCGGCGCGTCCGAGGTGGCCGGCGGTGGAATCGGCAACCGGGTGTTGCTCCTCATAGACGGGCGGCCGTCGCTCAGCCCGGAATCCGGAGGTGCGTTGTGGAATCTCGTGCCAATCAGCTCCGTCGAGCGCATCGAAGTCGTTAGGGGCCCTTATTCCTCGCTATATGGTTCGAGTGCAATGGGCGGAGTAGTCAATGTCATCACCAGACAACCGGGCGTCCTGCCTGAAACCCGCCTCCACTTGAATTACGGCGCTTATGGCCCCGCCCCCCGCAGCACCGGCTACCGTCGGTACGGGGATTTTCATGCGATAGAAATCAGTCACAGCCGTAAAATCAACCGCTTCTCCTACCTTCTGGACGGGAGCTGGAAATCCGACGGGGGGCACCGGGAAAAATCGGCATTTGACCTGTATAACTTTTTTGCAAAAACCACCTGGGAAATCAAACCCGGCCATTCCCTGCAGTTCTCAGCCAATGCCAACCGTATGTACAGCGATGCCCCTGCCACCTGGCTCAGCCACCGGCAGGCTTACAGCGTTGCCGACTTCAAGCAGGACGATTATCAGGACAGGCGGGAGTTTAACGCGGATTTGCTGTATAAGGCCCGGCTTGGTGAGCGCCTGCGCTTTTCCTCAAGGGTTTACCACTACCGAAATTACTCGCTGTTCAGTTTCGACAGCAACCCTGGAAATGACAGTACGAATGTCAATACCGGCAAGCAGATAGTTAAGGAATACAGTGTAAAATCCCGGCGTTTCGGCAATATTACCCAAGCGGACCTCACCCTTGGCCGCCACGAGCTCACCTTTGGCGCCGACGTGAAGCTGGACGATATCGAAGGGTTGCCGGAGATATATCTGTACGGCCGGCACAAAGCCTTTGGGGGCGGGGCCTATATACAGGACGAAATCAGCCTGGGCACCCGTATCACGGCCACTGCCGGTGCACGCTTTGATCATTACCGCATTTACGGAGCGGTACAGGAATCCAATTTCAGCCCTAAACTGGCTGTCCTGTACCGTGCGACGCCCCGGGTCTCTGTACGCAGCCTGATTGCCCAGGCTTTCCGCGACCCCCCTATCGCGGAGCGCTTTATCAAATTTGAACAGGGCGGTGGGCTGGCCTTTGAGCCAAATCCCAACCTCAAACCCGAGCGGCTTGTCCTCTCTGCCGAAAGCGGTGCAAAATGGTCTTTAGGCAAATCCAGTACGTTCGATATAGCCGTTTTCCACAACCGCTACAAGAACCTTATTTCTTTCCAGCAGGTTTCTGCACCACTGGAACCGCTGACCTATAAGGTGGTTAACCTTCGCGAAGCCCTTATGCAGGGGGTTGAGTTTAATTTTCAGCAGCGATGGAAAGACCTGCTACTCGTCAATTTTTCCTATACCTTCCTGGATGCCCGTGATATTTCTCCGGAGCGCGTAAATGACGCACTGGCCTACAAAGTCCGCCACACCATCGGCGCATCTGCCACCCTGACCCATGGAAAATGGATGCTGCACACCAATGCCCGCTACCGGAGCCGGATTGAAGAAGTATTTATCTATCCCGGCAATGAGCCTGAAGCCGTTTTTGTAGCAAATACCAAGCTTCGCTTTACCGCAGGCAAGAACAATTTCTACGTTGCGGTCAATAACCTCAACAATGCCCAGTACGAAGAGCTGGAGCGCTACCGCATGCCAGGCAGGAGCTTTTTGGCAGGGATGGAATTTTCATTTTGAGAAACCCGGA
>JBMOJO010000360.1:0-3151 GCA_049315745.1 Saprospiraceae bacterium
TAGGGGTGAAGTTCTCCAGTCAGACGAAGAATATAGCGGAATGGGAGGTGGCGGTTGTTTAGAAGACCGATTTGTTTATCATGATTTCCCTTAGTAAAATCGCGAAAAACAAACCGGTCTAAAATTTTTATATGGGCTATGTCAAAAATCTTTGTACGGCCAAAGCACTGGACAGTTGCGCACAAAATATGCCGTAGCGCGAAGTGTTAAAAAGTCTCCTGAGCTGCAGCTTGAATCTCAGGAATGGCCTAGCAGCATCCGGAGGTGCCGGAGCAATTACCGGTTATCGGTTTTTCTGCATAAACCGTGATGCTGAAAATCCCGTAGTCTCCCTTCCTGAAGTTCGATATTTCTTGACCGCTAAGGTATTTCGTCAGGATATCATCCGGGATATGAATGGGTTTCTCTTTTTGCAGTTTTAGATTTTCAAAGCCACAGGCCGCAATAAAACCCAGATAGGTTTCTTTTTGAATGGCGCCTGCTACACAACCTGCGTACATTTCTGCGTCCTTTTGTAATGCATCCGGCAGCTCTCCCACTAAGACGACATCTGAGATACTAAAATGGCCTCCTGACTTTAATACCCGGTAAATTTCTTTAAAAACATTTAATTTATTTGGGACGAGATTTAATACACAATTGCTTATTACAACATCGGCCACCGCATCGTTTAATGGCATTTGTTCGATATCGCCTTCCCGGAATTCAACGTTGTTATACCCTAATTTTTCGCTGTTAAGCCTTGCTTTTTCTATCATTGCAGGAGTGAAATCAATACCAATGACCTTGCCTGCAACGCCGGTTTCCGCTCTTGCAACGAAGCAATCATTCCCGGCACCGCTACCCAAATCTACTACGGTATGCCCCGGCTTGATTAAGGCAAATTGGGTGGGCAACCCACAGCCAAGGCCTAAGTCGGCATCAGAAGTGTAACCGTTTAGATCACTGTAGTCATCGCTCATGATATTGTAAATTTCGGTGGAACAACCACCGGCCCCACAACAGGACGATTGGTTAGTAGCTTTATCCTGCAGCGCGATTTCACTGTATTTTTGTTGGACTAATGCCTTAAGTTGGTTATCTGATTGCATATTAATGGTTTTATTTAAAGAAGAATACTTAAATCGCAATATTACGATATTTTTTAACAATATCAACTCCCTGTTTTTCCTATCTTTGTGCCAAACAAGGCCTTTGCCCATGCCCAAAAAACTACCGCTCGGCTTACAAGATTTCCGGAAAATCATCGAAAACGGCTTCTTCTATATGGACAAGACGGAGTACATATTCCGTATTGCCTCCAGCCCTGGTGCTTATTTTCTTTCCCGCCCCCGCCGTTTCGGCAAATCCATCACCGTTGCTACCCTCCACGAGCTTTACAACGGCAGTCGCGAGCTGTTCGAGGGGCTATGGATAGCAGATAAATGGGACTGGAACAAAAGACACCCGGTGTTGCGCCTCTCCTTGACTTCCATCGGCTATCAGGGAATAGGCCTTCGGCCCGCACTGCTCCAGGAAATCGGCCTCATCGCCGAAGCGCACGGGATTACCCTAAAAACCGAGGGATTAGCATCCCGCTTCCGCGAGCTCATCAGCGCTATGGCGGCTGCCGGTCCGAAAACGGTCGTCCTGGTGGACGAATATGACGCCCCGATTATTAACTACCTAGGCACGAACCTGCAGCAGGCCCTTGAGAACAGGGAAATCCTGCGCGAGTTCTATACCGTCCTCAAAGACTGTGACACCCTCCTGGAACTGGTTTTCCTCACCGGGGTGAGCAAATTCTCCAAAACGGGGATCTTCTCCGGGCTGAACAATCTGGTGGATTTGTCCATGCATCCAAGCTATGCTACGATGCTGGGTTATACGCAGGAAGAACTGGAAAGCAATTTTGTTGAAGAGATTGAGGCAGCAGGTACAGCTTTGGAGCTATCGCGTACCCAACTGCTCGACAAAATGCGGGAGTGGTATAATGGCTATCGCTTTGAAGAATATGCGCAAACCGTCTATAACCCCGTATCGGTCAACAACTTTTTTAGCCGGAATAAGTTTGAAAACTTCTGGTTTGCCACCGGCACACCGACTTTCCTGGTGAACCTGCTCAAAAAGGAGGGCATTTTCGACCTCAACCTCCCGGCCATCAACCCCGGGGGCTTCGAGACCTTCGAGCTGGACCGCCTCAAACCGGAGGCCATCCTGTTCCAGACGGGCTACCTGACCATCCAGGGCATGAACGAAGATGGCCTGATCCAGCTCGCTTACCCCAACAAGGAGGTGCGCGATTCGATGCTGGAAGTGCTGATCGAGGGCTTTCTGGCGGTGGACGTAGAGCGCTCCGCCTACCTGACGATCCGCCTGCGCAACGCTTTTCGGGAAAACGATGTGGACAAGGCGATGGAAATCCTGCAGGGGGTGTTTGCGAACGTACCGTATTTCCTGCACGAGAAATATCCGGAGAAATTTTTCCATGCGGCCATTCATTTATTGTTCACCTACATGGGCATCCGTATCCATAGCGAAGCCTGTACCTCGGAAGGGCGGGTGGACAGCATGGTGGAGACCGACACCCACGTCTATATCCTGGAATACAAGCTGGACAAAAGCCCGCGGGAGGCCATCGAGCAGATTCGGAAGAAGCGGTATTACCAATCGGCCTGGCACCTGGGCAAGCCGGTGGTGGCGGTAGGGGTGAAGTTCTCCAGTCAGACGAAGAATATTGAGGCGTGGGAGACGGAGGAGCTGTCGTCCTGAAGCCATCCTTTTTGGTCCTAAGGGTTTTTTAACCACAAAGGGCACAAGGACACTTGCATTCTTTGTGTCCTTCGTGGTAAAAAACCACAAAGGGCACAAAGAAAGTCGCCCTCTTCGTGTCCTTTGTGGTAAAAAAACCACAAAGGGCACAAGGACACTTGCATTCTTTGTGTCCTTCGTGGTAAAAAACCACAAAGGGCACAAAGAAAGTCGCCCTCTTCGTGTCCTTTGTGGTAAAAAAACCACAAAGGGCACAAGGACACTTGCATTCTTTGTGTCCTTCGTGGTAAAAAACCACAAAGGGCACAAAGAAAGTCGCCCTCTTCGTGTCCTTTGTGGTAAAAAAACCACAAAGGGCACAAGGACACTTGCATTCTTTGTGTCCTTCGTGGTAAAAAAC
>JBMOJO010000361.1:0-3149 GCA_049315745.1 Saprospiraceae bacterium
GGACGAAAAATAGCTCATTTTTCCCACCACGATAATCCATCGCAACAAGTCTATTGTTTACTGGTATCTATTTAGCAGGTAGCTGTCCTGAGAAATAATCTTTGGTGTGCGTGCATCTTTTACGCGCGAACGCGCGTAAAAGATGCACGCACACCAAATAAAATCCTTCGCGGCGAAGCCGCGGATACCCCTGGTAAATAGTTACGTTTACTGTATGTAAATTATGCAAACCTTACATTTTTCGAAATACCAGGGTGCCGGGAACGACTTTATCCTGGTGGACCAGCGGGAGCGGTGCCTGCTCAAAGCGACCGATGAAGCGCAGATTGCCTGGCTTTGCGACCGGCATTTCGGTATCGGCGCTGATGGGTTGATCTTGCTCGAGCCCAATTCCGAAGCTGATTTTCAGATGTCCTATTTCAATGCCGACGGACGGCCAGGCAGCCTTTGCGGGAACGGAGGACGGTGTGTAGTAGCCTTTGCCCGGGACCTTGGGGTTATCGGCGACCATTGCCGCTTCCTCGCCTATGACGGCATACACGAAGCCATGATCCGCCCATCTGGCTGGGTGGCCCTGCAGTTGCGTGAAATGAGCAATATCGAAAAACATGGACAGGATTACTGTCTGGATACCGGCTCCCCGCATTTTGTCCGTTTTGTAGCGCACCTGGAGGGGTTTCAGGTCCGGGAAGCCGGTCGGGCCGTGCGCTATTCTGCCCCTTTTAGGGAAAAAGGGATTAACGTCAATTTTGTCGAACGCGGGGAAGGGCAGCTTCGCGTAGCCACCTACGAGCGTGGGGTAGAAGATGAGACCCTCGCTTGCGGTACCGGAGTAACCGCTGCAGCGATGGCGTATGTAGCGTCGTTGCAGGATGCAGAAGGCCAGTGGAATATCCCGGTAGAAACCAAAGGTGGCAAGCTCGAAGTACAATTTCGGTACGACGGGGCAACTTTCAGCAGCGTATGGCTTTGCGGACCCGCCCAACAGGTCTTTACAGGCCGGATCGCCCTGCCGCAGCAGTGAGCTGTGAAAAATTGCTAAAACCGGTATCGTATTAATCTAAGGGGGGCAGTTCCGGTTCGTAGGTCTGGACGGCATCGTAAGCGATCTGGTGGATACGGCCGCGGATATTTTTCAGAATAAACCTGCGTTTTGGGTCATCTGAAAAGGTGCGGTTAGAAAGAAAAACAAAAATAAGCCTGCTTTCGGGGTCTGCCCAGGCACAGGTACCTGTAAAGCCGCTGTGACCAAAGACATCCGGAGGCGCCATCCGCGCCCTGGCATGGCGGTTTTCCCGGGATGGATGGTCAAAGCCCAGGCTCCGATGGTTGCCAAAGGTTTTTTGGGTAAACAGTGCCACAGTCTGGGGTTTAAACCATTGCCTGCCGCCATAAGCCCCCCCGTTTAGCAGTAGCTGCATAATCACGGCGAGGTCACCCGCGTTGGAAAACAGGCCGGCATGGCCGGATACCCCGCCCAGCAGTGCAGCGGAGGGGTCGTGCACAAATCCCCGCACGAGTTTCTTCCGCCATCCTTTCTCCCCCTCGCCCGGTACGATAGACGACACAGGAACGATTGCTGCCGGCTTAAAGTGTGTATGCCGCAACCCCAATGGACGATAAAAGTTGTTTTCCAGATAGGCATCGAGCGGCTGTCCTGTTGTACCCTCCACCACTTGCTGGAGCAGCCAAAAATTGACATCACTGTAGCGATAGCCGCGTTTTCTGGAAGGTTGCAGGGCAGCAGCTTGCTCCAGGAGCTCTGCTTTACATTTACGGCTAAAAAACAGCCCGGCTGCGACCTCAATATCGTACCCATTGCCCTTTTTGATGCAGAAACACGCATCACAGGACCGCCGGGTATTTTTCCGGGCTTTGACGTATTTCCCGGACGGCAGCCCTGCAGGAAGGCCGGATTGGTGCGTCAGCAAGCTGCGCAACTGGATTTTACCGGCCTCCTTCCCGGTCAGCCAGGGCAGATGTTGGTCGAGACGGTCGTTGAGCGCGATTTTGCGATCTTCAACCAAACGCATCACGGCCAGGGTAGTCGCTGAAATTTTCGTCAATGAAGCGATATCGTACAGGTCGTCGGGCCGCACAGCTTGTCCATTAGCCTCAAAGGTGTGTTGTCCGAATACCTTGTTATAAATGACGCGGCCATCCTTGGCAACGAGCACCTGGCATCCGGGGATAATTTTATCCGTGACGGCGGAGCGTGCGATTGCGTCAATTCCCACGAGCTTCTCCGGTGCCATCTCTGATCGTTCCGGTGGCGCAAACCCCAGACGGATTGCTGCCGCATGCTGGACTACCGGCCCGGTAGTATCGTAAGCCGGCCATTTACCACGGGCGCCCACCCCCCCAAAGAACAACTGTGCCGCAAGGGACTCGACGTCGGCACCCTGCTCGAACACGTGGATCGTCGTAAAAGCGGGGCCCAACACCGTATGTAACTGCGGAATGCCAAAATTTACGACAACCAGCGGGCATTGTTGCCGGACGAGCTCGAGGGCATTGCGCAAGAGCGTATCCGTTGCAGGATTGGCATTCTCCGGATCCAGCAATGCCAGGACTGCACCCCGGGACGTATCGGGAAGGCTGCGCAGGACCGGCTGTGGTGCAATACCGCCTATCCTGCGGATGGGTGCGTACTGCGCTGCAACCGCTTCAAAAACCGGATAGCTGCGACTTCCTGGCGACCACAGGATAAAGTCTGTCCCCTCCAGATTTTTCCAGGGCACATATCCACTCGAATTGTTGTAAAGCGTCAGGCCATATTCCCGGAAGCGGTAATTAATCGCTTCCCAGTCACCTTCGAGAAAATGTTTTCGGATAGCTTCCCTGCCCGGACTTGCCGCTTCCTTATTCGCATAAATACGCGTTTGGACCTGCCGGTGCCCCCGGCTTTTACCCATCGGGGGCTTCCCTAATACCCACTGCTTGGCGAGCAAAACTTTTCGGAGGCTTTTGCGCAGGGCAGGACGCCTCCAATACCCCTGATCCAGGGCCTTTTTCATCAGCGGGACCATTTCGGAGGGCGGGGATTCGCTGATGAACAGGTCTGCCCCTGCTTTTATCCAGTATTCCAAAGGGGCCTCTTTTGAGATAACCCCTGCGATGAGCCCCTGATAGGCAATTTTTTCATTCAG
>JBMOJO010000362.1:0-3145 GCA_049315745.1 Saprospiraceae bacterium
TTCAAAATTTCGCGAAGCGAAATTTCGAAAACGAAGTGGATCTAAAAAAAATATTCCGCCGCCGCAGGCGGTAAAGGACTTTCCCCACAACCTGAAGTCCTATTGGGGATCTGGCCTGACTTGCAGCGTTTGCCGCCATTCCTGGCCATTAAATCGGAGCTTCAGGTGATAAGTGCCGGGCTGTGCTGTCGGCAGGCCATATTCTTCTCCCAGAGGCAGGCTCAACACGCCGGTGCGCAAAGATTGAATTATCCGGCGCTGGGCAAGAGGGGAGGAGGCGCGCTTAAAATTATTGTACGCCTGGGTAAGGGCATTCATAGGATACCGCGCCAGCAAGTCCTGAAAAAGACGCTCCAGATACGCTAACTGTTCGCTCGAATAGGGTTTGGGGTCAAACCCAAGGTCCCAGGCATAGCGCTGGATTCCCGCCTGAGCCGGAAGCTTGACTTTGCGCACCTGTTGTCCTGCGAGGTCACTAATCTCCAGGTCGAGGCTATCCCCGGAAGTTTTTCCAACAAAATAATGAATCAAAGCCTGGTGAGAAAAATCAGCCCTGGGAAGACTCCCTTCATTTTTTATCGAAGGCGGGTTTTCACCGGCAAACCAGAAATGGCCGCGCTGACCGCCCCGACTGGTATTATCCCAAAGTATCGCTGGGCGCTGAGCAAACAACCAAGCAGGAGAAGAAGCAACTTGTTGGTTCATTTGTTGCAAGGGGGTAATATCGTCCATAATCCAGAGACTACGGCCATGCGTTCCGGCAATAAGATCGCCATCCCGGGGATGGATTTCCAGATCATATACCGAAACGGTCGGTAAGTTGGGCATACACCTCGTCCATTCCTTACCGCCGTTCAGGGAGAACCAAACACCTGTCTCCGTGCCGATGAACAGCAGGTCAGGATTTTTCGCATCCTCCCGGACTACCCGGATTACCTCTGTAGCCGGCAGACTTGCCCCAATATTTGTCCAGGATTTTCCGAAATCCACCGTTTTAAATAGAAAAGGGCTGAAAACGTTATTCCAGTGGCCATCAAAAGCCAGATAGGCTGTTCCGGCATCAAAGTGGGAGGCTTCGATTCTGGCTACCCAGAGGCCTTCCGGAACCCCGGGTACATTTTCCCGTACATTTTGCCAATCGCCCCCATCGTTTTTGGTAACCTGGACGTTGCCGTCGTCCGTTCCTGCCCAAATCACCATTGGGTTTACAGGAGAAGGGGCAATGGTATAAATCGTACAATGGGTCTCGGCCCCCGTATTGTCTGGCGTAATTCCGCCGCTTACTCCTTGCTTCCTTTTTTCGGGATGATTCGTGGATAAATCCGGCGAAATAATCCTCCAACTTCTTCCCTGATCCCGTGATTTAAAGAGGTAGTTGCTGCCAAAATACAGTGTTTTGGGGTCATGTGGGGACATAGCCAATGGAGCCGACCAGTTATACCGAAATTCTGCCCCTCCTTTGCGCTCTGCTGTCGGAACGGCCTCCGGATAATTGGTAATTGTCAGCAGGGTAGGGGAGATACGCACCAATTCCCGGGTAAGGGGATCATGCCGAAAAATACTGCCATTTTCCATAGAGGTATAGACCGTACGCCAATTCGTGGGGTCGGCGATGGCGTATTGGCCATCCCCCCAATGGACTTTATAATTTGCATCATTGAGAATCCCACGCGCATCCCGGGAGAAACTGGCAGTGGACAAAAAGCCGTTATCCTGAAGGCCGCCATATACCGTGTAGGGCTCTCTCATATCCGCTCCTATCCGGTAAAACTGGCCAATCGGCAGATTATCGAAGAGGAAAAAGTGCTTGCCGTGATCATGGGTCAGCGAAGCCCCTTTATCCGCTCCCAGATAATATCGGTCGGAATGGAGTGGGTCGAGCCACATGGCATGATAATCCCCGTGAACTTCCTGGTCTGCACTGCCATCCCGGAAAGTTTTACCGCCATCTTCCGAAACCATAAAAGGAGTAGTCAGAACATATACCCGCTGATCATTCAGTGGATTGATCCGGATTTGGCTGTAATAAAACGGACGGTTATTGTAGGTATTGACGTAGCGCCAGGTTTTTCCTGCATCCTCAGAGCGATAGACCCCCGAACCCAGGGTATCGAGGCTTTTAGAAGCTTTAGCCTCAACGAGCGCCATGAGGATTTTGGGGTTTTTACGATAAACGGCCAGTCCGATTCGCCCGGTGGGCCCGGCAGGAAGCCCGTTAAAAAGTTTATTCCAGGATTTCCCGCCATCGGTACTTTTAAAAATTCCACCACTAATTCCGCCACTCTTAAAAATATATGGCAGGCGCAACCGCTCGTACATGGCCGCATAGAGCACATTCGGATTGGAAGGGTCCATGACCAGGTCGGTGCAGCCCGTTTTGTCATCGTCGGGCAATCCGGAACTGAGTTTTGACCAGGTTTTCCCCCCATCCATAGTTTTGAAAACGCCACGTTGTCCGGTGAAGCCCCAAAGCGGACCAATTGCAGCTGCGTAAGCGATGTCTGGATTAGTTGGGTGCAGCACGATTCGGGAAATTTGCTGGGTCTGCTCAAGCCCGAGATGCTCAAAAGTTTTTCCACCGTCCGTAGATTTATAGACCCCATTGCCCCAGGATACCGAGTTCCGGTTATTGGCTTCTCCAGTACCTGCCCAGACAATATCCGGGTTGGGTTGAAAAAGGGCTATATCCCCAATGGAAGCAGTAGCATAGCGGTCGAAAACAGGCTCCCAGGAATTGCCACCATTGACAGATTTCCAGATACCACCGGAACCAGTGGCAATAAAAACATGGGTAAAGTCTTTATCGCTCGCTTCAATATCCACAATCCGTCCGCCCTGGTTGGCGGGGCCAATATTCCGCCAGCGGAAAGCCGAAAGCATGGCATCCTGGGCAGGCTGAGCGGACACCAGAGGAGGCATGGCCCAGAAGAGCAGAAGAGAAAGTGCAGACCTGTAGATTAATTTTTGCCTTGACATGACAATCCATTTTTAAGTTCAAATTTCTGATTAAACGGACTCCACACTTTTCAAAAGCCGGGGGGGCGTGTCATTAGAAGTGCGTTTGTGTCAAAAGTCTTTTTTCGGCGCTTCACACCGAATTATATTTTGAGAGACGCGTCATTTTCACGATTTCGCTTCGCGAAAT
>JBMOJO010000081.1:0-14073 GCA_049315745.1 Saprospiraceae bacterium
CTCAAAACATAATTCGGCGCGAAGCGCCGTAAAAAACCTTTTTACACAACCCCTCAAAGGAGAATTCTGTCACAGAAGGCGGCAAAAGACTTTTTACACAACCCCTGAAAAATTATTTCCACTTGGCAATCGCGTCTTTGTTCATTTTCACATACTCCTCATTCTTTGCCTTCTGGGCCTCTGCCATAGATTTTTCAGCTACGGCGATAGCTTCTTTTTTGCGGCCCAGTTCGCCCAGGATCAGCGCTTCGCGGTAGAGGTTCCAGTAAGCAGTGGCGTTGGAAGCATTCGCCTTTTGGATCCACTCCAGCGCTTTGTTGAGGTCTTTCTTGTTTTCGAAATAATACCCAGCGGCAGCGGCGTAGTCGTTAGCGGAAGGACCGGCCATAACGCGGTCAATGCTGGCCATTACCCTGCTGTCCACTTCTACCATAAATGGAATAGCAACGCGGGTATTTTCCCACATCAGGACAATGCTTGCGCTTTCGTTGCGCACGTCGTTGATGTCCATCGTAAAGGTTTCTACCTTAGCTCCGAGTTTTTCAGGCTTTACCGTAACCGTAACTGCGGGGGTTTTGTCGGGATAAGCGCCCCAGTTGGTCGTCTCGTAAGGGAAGAACATCGCTTTCCACTCCATTTCACCGGGAACCGTAAGCAGGGCATAATCGCCTTTTTTGAGTTCAACGCCGCCCACTTTAACGACATCTCCGAAAGAAACTTTGGTAGCGGAGTTCGCACCGGTACGCCAGGCCTGTCCCATTGGCACCAGGCCGTTGGCAGCAAAAACAACACGCCCCTTTGCGCTTGGGCGGGAATACACGATAGCGACATCAGTGAGGCCTACCTTCTGCTTGAGCTCAGCAGTGGGGCTTGCTGCAGGGGTCTGAACTTGCGCCTGCACGGTTGGGGCAAGGGCGATAAAAACTACCAATGTCAACATGTTGAAAAAGAACTGCTTCATTGAATTTGGTTTATGGATGTTTAAAAATTGGCACAAAAATAGGAAAAACCCTTATGGATTATCGGGATTCTTCCAGCACGAGTTCGACAATGACTTTTTTATCCTCCCGGATCAGCGTCAGGCGGACTTTCTGGCCGGGCTGATACTTTTCGAGCGCAAGGATGAGGTCGGCATTTGTTTTGATCGCATCCGAATTGATCGCGGTGATGATATCCCCCAGGCGTATGCGCCCATAGCGGTCGCGCAGGGTCGGGCGAATACCGGCTTGCTCCGCTGCGCTCCCTTCCACAACATCAATTACCAATGGCCCTTCGAGCTGATACCGGGAAATAATCCCCGGGTTGGCGAGTTCTACCCCAAGGGAAGGACGCTTGATCTTCCCAAACTGGATGAGTTCGGGAATTACCCAGCGCACGACATCCACGGGTATCGAAAAGCCGATACCTGCGGAGGCGCCGGAGGGGCTGTAGATCGCGGTATTCACCCCGATCAGGCGGCCCCCGGAATCCAGGAGCGGGCCGCCCGAATTACCGGGATTGATGGCCGCATCGGTCTGGATGACATCCCGGATGGGAACGCCGTTGGAGGACTGGATCTCCCGTCCCAGGGCGCTCACAATGCCGGTAGTCAGCGTCTGGTCGAGGCCAAAAGGATTGCCAATGGCATATACGGACTGGCCGACGCGCAAGTCGTCAGAGGTGCCAATGGGGATTGGCTTTAGGCGCTCTGCGGCAATTTTGATCCGCAAGACGGCCAGGTCTTTCTCCGGTGCGACACCTACGAGCTCTGCCTCCACACTACTTCGGTCGGAAAGCGTCACCTGGGCGCGGTCGGCCCCTTCGATCACGTGATAGTTCGTCACAATATGCCCGTTGCGGTCCCACACAAAACCCGAACCGGTGCCCCGCGGAATTTCCATTACGTTCCGCGTCCAGAAATCCTGTTGAAGGCTGCTGGTGGTAATAAAACATACCGAAGGGGCCGCCCCCTCGAAAAGCTTTATGGTAGCCGATTCCTGACTGTTCAGCTCCCGCATTGGCATGACCTCGCGCGCGGGGCCGCCCTCTGAGGCAAAAGCCTGCTCTTCTCCGGTTTTTTCCTTGGACTTCCAGGCAATACCGGCGATGAACCCCGTCGTCAAAAGCAAAAAGACAATGAATAACCTTGCTGTAAACGATTTGAACATAACTTCGTATGATTAAATATCAGACTTGACGGCATCGTGCAAACGACGCCCGGTTGTGCTCCCTTTAGGTTTTTCGCTCCTTCTTTCGCGCAGCCGGAAACAAGATATTGTTCAGGATCAGGCGGAAGCCGGGCGAGTTGGGGTGTAAGCTGAGGTCGGTCTCGGGATCGTTTACGTAATGGCGGTAGTCCTCAGGATCGTGCCCGCCATAAAACGTCCAGAACCCTTTCCCAAAGGCCCCGTGGATATACCGGGCCTCTCCTGCAGGTTTATTCTCTCCCAGGAGTAATACGCCGGATTTGATGTACTGTTTCCGGAAGGCGGTCGTTTGCCCCATAAACCCTTTAACGGTACGCGTATGGTTTTGGTTGAGCATGGTAGGCACAGGGTCCCATTTTGCCGAAAAGTCAAATAAGGTGAAGTAATCCTGCTCCGGGGCAACGGGGCGGTCCTGGCCTACATCTATCGAAGAAAACTCATACTCGAGCGGATCACGGGTAAGCCGGAAATCTTTGAACGCGAAGGTCTTTGAAAAATCCAGCTTGGACTGTGCGCCTGGGTCCGCGGCATCACCGTCGTACATCTCGGCACAAATATCAACGCCTTCAGCAGCGAGTGCGATATCATAGGTGTCTGTTGCAGAGCACATGGCGAACATAAAACCGCCCCCCGCCACGTATTCGCGGATTTTTTTTACGACTGCCAGCTTGAGCTGCGACACCTTCGCAAAGCCCAAATCAGTCGCCAGAGCCTCCATCCTGCGCTGGTTCTCGCGATACCAGGGGAACGGATGGTATGACCTGTAAAAACGGCCATATTGCCCAGTAAAGTCCTCGTGGTGTAAATGAAGCCAGTCATACAGCGCCAGTTTATCTGCAACAACTTCCCGGTCGTAAATGACATCATACGGAATCTCCGCATACGTCAGGACGAGCGTGACCGCGTCGTCCCAAGGCTGTATGCGCTCGCCCTTTTGGTTGAAATCGGGGGTATATACCGCTATCTTTGGCGCCTTTTCGAGGCGCATAGCGTCCATATTGGTTTCCTGGTCGGCAATTTCGGCAAGGATACTGTTGAACTGCCCATCTGCGATGACTTCATAACTCACGCCCCGGGTAAGGCACTCCTTCTCAAAAACTTTATTGTGCCGGAAGGCAAAACTACCGCCGCGGTAATTCAACAACCACCAGGCTTCTTCCCCGTTGTTCAGTACCCAGTAGGCAATTCCGTATGCTTTGAGATGGTTGCGCTGTAATTCTGCATCCATCGGGATCAACATATACGCTGCCTGTAGCGGGGCCGCAAAGGCTATGAACCATAAAAACACTCCACTTTTCAATAATCTTTTCATCATGTTATTTCAGTTTAACGCCTGCCGGAACGGGCAGACGGTGCCTTGCAAACAGTTTGGCCTTCCGCCGGCTTGAGATACGTCCGGATAAAGCAGCCCGGCAGACTCGGTGCCCAACAGGTTCATCTGAACAAGGCAAATTATTAAACGAAAATTAACAATTTCCTGTTTTATAAATCGTCTGAATAATTGTGCAGGCCACTTGCTTGCCCGGGGCCGTGTAAAAGGTGCTGCCAGGCGAAACCATCACTTTGCAAAACAATCCCGGTGTAACCGGGCAAAATGGGCATATTTTCCCTGCGCCCATCGTTGTACTGCAACAAGTCTGCCAACAATCGTTTATCTTTGAGCGCTTAAATTACCTGTACAGACACAACCATACCGTATGCAACTGACGCTGGAGTATCCATCCTGGTATTTGCTTTTCTGTCTAATCGCCGGCCTGGCCTATGCAGGTATCTTGTATTTTCGGGATAAATCGTTTAGCGACCGGCCGGCGTGGCTGATGGGGCTGATGGGTACCCTGCGCTTTTTATCTGCCGGGCTCCTCGTATTTTTCCTCCTTTCCCCCGTCCTGCGTTCCATACTCAGGGAATCGAGGAAACCGGTCCTGATCATCGGCCAGGACATTTCGGAATCTGTCGGCAGCGCCCTTTCCGGGCCTGCACGCCTGCAATATACCAAGGCACTGCAGGGAATAGCGCGCACCCTGGGCGACAACTTCGACGTGCGTTATTATTCTTTCGGCACATCGGTAAAAGAAGGCCTGGACACTTCGTTCCAGGATAAGGCCAGTGATCTTGCAGGGTTTCTGCGCTATACCTCGGACACTTACAGTGGCCAGAACGTCGGCGCTATCCTGCTCTCCAGCGACGGGATCTACAACAAAGGTACCAACCCCATTTACGTCAATTCCGCCGTAAACGCCCCACTCTTTTCTATCGCCCTGGGCGATACCCTGCCCAAGAAGGACCTCGTGCTCAAACGGGTCTTCAACAACAAAATCGCCTATCTCGGCGACCGGTTCAGCGTGCTTGCCGATATTGCGGCCACCAATTGCGCGGGCAGCACGACAACCCTTTCGATTTATCGGGTAGAAGGCAAAGGCGCCGCCTTGCTCCAGCAAATCCCCGTACCAATTGGCAAAAACGACTTCTTCCGCACCGTAGAATTCGCCCTGGACGCCAGCAAAAGTGGGGTGCAACGCTACAGGCTCGTACTTGGGCGTATCCCGGGAGAAGCCGGCACCGCCAACAATTCCCGCGAAATCTTTGTAGAAATCCTCGACGCCCGGCAAAAAATACTCCTCCTGGCAGGCGGGCCGCACCCGGACATCAGCGCAATCAAACAAAGCCTGGAATTAAATAAAAATTATGAGGTTGAAACCGCCCTCATCGGCGAATTTACCGGAAATATCACGAATTTCGATTTCGTTGTCTTTGTACAGCTGCCGAATAAAACGGCCAACATCGGCGCTATACTCGAAGCGATGGACCGAAAGGGCATCCCGCGCCTCTTCCTCGCAGGGCTGCAAACGGACTTTCAGCAGCTGAACCGCGTACAGAACCTCATCACCGTGAGGGCAGACCCACGCAGCACCAATGACGTACAAGCTACCCCTGCCCCCAACTTCAACCTCTTCGTTCCCGATGAAGCGTTTCGTGCAAAAATAGCCGACTACCCCCCTCTGACTGCACCATTCGGGGAGTTTGCCGCAGGCCCGCAAGCACAGATCCTGACCTTTCAGAAAATCCGGAAAATTGATACAGACTACCCCCTGATGGCATTCGGGGAAGCCAATGGAACCCGTACGGGGACAATCGTAGCCGAGGGACTTTGGCGTTGGCGCCTTTTCAATTATTTGCAGGATGAAAACCACGAGTTTTTCGATGGCCTCATCAGCAAGTTTGTGCAATACCTGAGTGTAAAAGACGACAAGCGAAAATTCCGGGTTATCCCCGCAAAAAATATCTTTGACGAAAACGAGCCCGTCGTTTTCGATGCAGAACTTTATAACAAAAGTTTCGAGCTGATCAATGAACCAGAAGTGCGCATAGTCATTCTCAACGAGGAAAACCAGGAATTCAACTTTACCTTCACCAAGAGCGGGCGGGCTTATGCCCTCAACGCGGGTATCTTCCCCGTCGGCAGCTACCGCTTTAAAGCTTCGGTCAATCTCGGGGGGGAAAAACTAACGGCAGAGGGAAGGTTCAGTGTACAGCCCGTAGAACTTGAGCTTTACGAAACTACCGCCAATCATGCCTTGTTGAATACCCTTAGCTTACAAACCGGCGGGCGTATGGTCCGTATTGACGAAATAGATCAGCTTGCTGCATCCCTGCTGGAATCCCCTGCTTCAAAGCCGGTCATCTACGAATCGGCACGCACCAGCCCGATAATCAACTATCGCTGGATCTTCGTCTTGCTGATCGTTCTGCTGGCCACCGAGTGGTTTCTTCGACGGTACTTTGGATCGTATTGAGTTCGTCAACACCCGAAAGAAGCCCGATGTCGAATCCACTTTTACCAGGACATATCCTCCTCTGAAGGGGATGGGTCTGTATCGTTACGCATAGGCCGTGGAGGCACAGGCGGACGGGGTTCATCGAAT
Organism: Saprospiraceae bacterium; assembly: GCA_049315745.1. Lineage (GTDB taxonomy): Bacteria > Bacteroidota > Bacteroidia > Chitinophagales > Saprospiraceae > JADJPL01. The sequence goes on from JBMOJO010000081.1 coordinate 6,110, forward strand.
GCATCTTCCTCTTCCTCCTCATACCGACGGGCAAATTCATCGTAATCGTATTCGGGCATAAGGTTGTTCTTAATGTGATCTATCGCTTCCTGCAGGCCCTCTATAAATCGGTTGAAATCTTCTTTGTAAAGGAAGATCTTATGCCTTTCAAATCCGTCGTCGTTGAATTTTTTTGTGCTCTCCGTCAGGGTAAGGAAATAATCATCCCCTTTTGTCTGCCGCACATCAAAGAAATAAGTTCTTCTTTTTCCTGCACGCACTTTTTTGGAATACACGCTATCAAACTTCCTTTGATTTCTCTCGTTATCCACTGCTGGTAATATTAATGGTTTGGCACAAAATCATCTTACTGCAGCGCGTTTAGACGCCTTTTAGCGCACCCTTTACCCTGCAGGTTCCCTGCTACAAATGTAAAGATTTGATCAAACAATCAAAATAATATTACCACAACTATTTGGGCGACGCATCCTGCCGGGCATCGGCTGATCGGTATATACCGGCACCGTAACTATTGTGCCACCTCCTCGGCACGCTGCCGTTCGACCATTTCCGCATAGTATCCCTTTTGCGCGAGCAGGGTGTCGTGAGTCCCCTCCTCAATGATCCGCCCATGATCGAGCACAATGATCTTGTCGAAATGAAGGAGCGAATAGATACGGTGGGTAATCACGATCGCCGTCTTATCTGCCAACACTTCATTGAAATACTGCAGGATCCTCTTCTCGGTATTCGTATCCACCGCAGAGAGGCAGTCATCGAGGATCAGGATATCGGGTGTTTTGATGAGGGCCCTCGCAATAGCGATCCGCTGTTTTTGCCCCCCGGACAAGGTGATCCCCCGCTCGCCGATGAGGGTATCGTATTGTTGGGGGAAGGACTGGATTTCCTCGTGGACTGCGGCATATCCTGCGAATTGTTCGATGGATTCCCTGCTTGCGCCGGGTTGCCCGAAAGCGATATTTCCTGCCACGGTATCTGAAAATAAAAAAACATCCTGCGGAACGTACCCGATACGCTGGCGAAGGTTGTTCAGGTCTATATCGGCAATTGACTTGCCATCAATATAAATCCTGCCATCCGTCACATCGTAAAGCCTGACCAGAAGATCGGCAATGGTCGTCTTTCCCGACCCTGTTCGCCCCAACACGGCCAGTTTTTGCCCGGGCAGCAGCTCGAAACAGATATGGTCCAGCGCCCTGACCCCGGTATCCGGATAGGTAAAGCCCACCTCGTCAAAGCGGATGTGCCCGCTAATTGGCCTGGGGTCAGTGACTGGGTTTTTGATTGCGGTAGGCATCTTCAGAAACTCGTTGATACGTTTTTGGGAAGCCGCAGCTTGTTGCATGATAGAGGCAATCCACCCAATGGAGGTCACGGGCCAGGTCAACATGTTTACATAGATCACAAACTCTGCGATATTGCCGGGCGTCACCGTACCTTTGGCGACCAGCAAGCCGCCAATATAGACCGTCAGCCCCGTGCTCGCACCCACCAGCAGGAGCATGAGTGGATAGAAAAAAGCATTTACCCCCGCCAGGGAGAGCGACTTGTCTTTATATACTTCCGTTGCTGCCCCGAAGTATCGCAACATCGGCACTTCCTGTACGTACGCTTTAACCACCCGGATGCCGGAATAGACCTCCTGCGCGATGCTGTTCAGCCGGGCAAGTTGCTGCTGAATATCCTCGCTTTTTTCATTGATTACGTTGCTCACGTAATAGATGGAAATCGAAAGCAGTGGCAAAGGGAGCAGGCTGTACATGGTGAGCTCCACGTTTACAGCAAGCATCGCATAAATGACCAGAATAAACAAAGCGGCAAGGTTGACCCCATAAAGGACCGCCGGCCCCAGGTACATGCGCACCTTGTTTACATCTTCGGTGATCCGCGCCATCAAATCCCCTGTATTATTGCGCTTGTAAAAGGCCAGGTCTAATTCCTGATAATGCCCGTAGATCTCCTGCCGCATATCATACTCGATCAGTCGCGACATTCTGATTATCGTCTGGCGCATATAGTACATGAACAAGCCCATGATGAATGCAAGCACCAGTACCAGTAGCCCGAAATACAGCAACTGCCCCCCCAACATGGCGAAGAAGTCCGCCTGAAGGGGCGTCCCTTTGTACAGGCGATAAAGCTGGAGGTTATCCACGACCAGATCGAGGGCTTCCCGTATCGCCTGGGGCTGGAGGACACGGAAATAATTGGAAATAAAGACAAAGACGGTACCCAGCAGCAAGAGTTTGCGGTGCTGCCAGAAGTACTTATTCAGAAAAGCCAGGTGCTTCATGGGAAGCGAACGTTAATTTTTCTTCAGCACAAAACGAAAATCGTAGTTGCGCATCCGGGTAGTGACAATGAGCAAGGAGTCGCTGAGGGTTTTGATTACATATTCCACTTCAGCCTCCCCCTGCCGCTGGACGATCTTATCTTTGCCCAGAACATAAGTAGCTTTTGCAGATAATTCCGGTAAAGGTAAATTTGTGGACATCCGACCGTCCTTTCCAAATTCAAAAAACAATTCGGATAAAGACTCCGTAGCCTGCCCATTCCTGAACCCCTCCCGGATCACCCAACGACCGAGCAGCATCTCGGCCCTTGCGTCGGGTTCTTTTTTACACGAAACTGCCGATGCAAGCAGTACGGCAAGCAAAAGGGTCGCGTTGAATTGTCTCATGGTAGTTTGCTAAAGTTTCCTCAAAGGTACGAATGCTTTTTTTGCAAACACGGTGAAAAACCCCTTAGATGGTTTAAAAAGAAAATGCCTGCGGCCGGCAGGTGATTTTATATCCTGGGGACTCTGGCTTATGAACTACTATCCCACGCTACCCCACGAATTATTTAGGGGCCGGCTGGAACAGGGCCGTTAAAAAAAACCACAAAGGTCGGCGAACAGCCTTTGGACTCTGTGATTTTTTTACCACAAAGGGCACAAAGAGGGCAGGGTTCCTTGTGCCCTTTGTGGTTTTTTTACCACGAAGGGCACAAAGGACGACGAACCGCCTTTGGACACTGTGGCCTTTTTACCACAAAGGACGCAAAGGACGGCTGATCCTGAAATATTGCCTTAGAAATCAGAGGGGTTTGACCGTAAAATGCACTTCTACTTTTTCCCAGGCCAGCATTGCCTTTCCCTTGTTGCTGACGGTGATCGTCAGGCGTTCATTGAACGTTTTGGAGGCTTTAGGCTTTACATTCACCCGGAGCGCATCCATTTCCTGTTTGTAATTATACGACCCCCACTGGTTAGGCTCTTTATTAAAAATCAGCGTCCAGCTTTTCTCGCCGGGTATCGTAAAAAATGCGTATTTACCGGCAGGCAGCCGCTGTCCGTTTACCAGTACATCGCGGCTAACTTCGAAAACCGTAGCCTCATTCGCGCCGGTACGCCATACTTCGCCGAATGGTACCAGGTCCCCCCAGACTTTCCTGCCCTTTACCGCCGGGCTGCTGTAATTGACCATCACATTGACCGCACCACCGATAATCACCTTATACTCTACCAGGGGGCTGGGCCTCATAGCCTTATCCTGCGCATACACCTGTGCCCCTGAGGCCATTGCCACAATAAAAAAGAGCGAGAAATACAGATAAGTCTTCATATAAACAGATTTTGGTTAACGTTTCATTTTGCAACATTCGGCTAAAAGCACAATTAGATACCGCAATTCAGGGCAAAAGTTTAAAAATCTCTATTTTATTTTGCCGCTGCCCGCTTTAACCTGTCGTTGATCGCCCTGCCCAGGTCTTTTTCCGGCAACAGCTCGGCTGCGATCGCATCCAAGCCAAGGCTATCGAGATAACGCATCCCCGCAAACAGGTTATACGCGGCCTCGCTGAAATCGCCCGAAGCAGAAAGCAACACCTGATCCTCCTTGGGAACGTCCTCAAAATGCCGGCGGAAGCTCAACACCCCTATGCGACGGCCTGCATTCGCACGCAGGATAGAAGGAATATCCCCGAGCAAAACAGGCGTGTGCGGGGCATAATGGCTCTTCAGCATTCCCGGCGCCAATGGGTCTGAACTGGAGTGGGGACGTACTGCTACCGGGCCAACTAACGCTTCGATTGCCTCTATACTGACCCCACCTTTTCGAAAGACCACCGGGCTGTCATCCACAAACCCCACAATTGTACTTTCCAGCCCAACGGTACACGGCCCTCCATCGAGGATGTAGGGAATCTTATCGCCCAACTGGCGCTCCACATGACCTGCAGTAGTCGGACTGATATATCCGAAGGGGTTCGCACTCGGCGCAGCAAGGGGAAATTCAAGCAGCTCCAACAAACGCAGGGTCATCGGGTGACGGGGTATGCGCACCGCCACCAAGGCAGAACCCGCCGTAACAATATCGGGTACCACATCGGCCTTTGGAAGTAATAAAGTGAGCGGCCCGGGCATGAAATTTGCGGCAAGGCGCAGCGCAGCCGCAGGAAATGCAGCTACCAAATGCTGCATGCGCTCCAGGCTCGACGTGTGTACGATCAAAGGATCAAATGCCGGACGCTGTTTGACCGCGAAAATATCGGCCACCGCAACCGGATCGAACGCATTTCCCGCGAGCCCATATACCGTTTCCGTAGGAATAGCCACCAAACGCCCGGCCTTTAATAGTTCTGCCGCATAAACCAAATCCGTTCCCTTCATTACTTTGAATTACTTATCTGCCTTTTCCAAATCCACCAAAAACCCAGCGCAGCCACTGTCGCAATCCCCCAGGTGAGCAACCATAAAGCCCTGAAGCCAAAATATTCGGCAACCTGCATCCCTATACTCGGGGATAAAATATGCGCAAGGGAAAACCCCATCGAGTATAACCCCATGTACTGCCCCCTGTTGGTGGCATCACAGCGTTCAAGGGCAACGGCATTGGAAAATGGAAAGCTGAGCATCTCGCCCAAGGTGACGAACACCACCGACAAAACCGCGATTCCCCAAACCGAGGGAAAAAGATTGAAAGACAAAAAAGAGGCCCCCACCAATAGCGCACCCACCGCGACCAACAGATATTTGGGGAAACGCCCTTCTATCCGATATACCAATGGTACTTCGCCTATCGCAATAATCAGGCCGTTCAGGGCCAGTAAAGCACCGATCTGCCGTTCGTCAAATTGAAAATGCTCCCGGAAATACACGGGCACTACCGAGAAAAACTGCATGAACGATATCGCCGTCGCAGTCATAAATACCATGAACATCAAAAAGTGATGGTCGCCATAAGCGCCGTGCCGTCGTGCCGCACCCTGACTAGCCTGCCGCTCCGTGGACATGCCCTCCCGCTTAGGCCGCAAAAATATACGAAATAAAATCGCAGCCGTAAAACAGGTCGCCCCGTCCACCAGAAACAGCCAGTCGTAGCCCATGCGGTGTGCCAGCCAGCCGCCAAGTGCCGGGCCAACTGAAAACCCCAGGTTGATCGCAAGCCGTATCAATGAAAAAGACCTCGTGATGTTTGCAGGATGGGCATACGCCGCAACCGCCGCAAAGTTTGCCGGACGGAAAGCTTCCGCTACGATACTGATCGCGAAGACGGCCAGGCAAAACCCAGGAAAACCCTCTACGTGCATCAGGGCCACAAATCCAACCCCTGTCAGGACTAACGACCAGAACTGGATCATATAATACCCGATCTTGTCGGTCAACTGCCCCCCTACAAACGAACCGATCAACGACCCGATACCGAAACAGCTCATCGCAAGGCCCGCCTGTGGCTTCGTGAACCCCAGCTCCCTGGTCATGTAAACGGTCAGAAAAGGAATGACCATGGCCCCGCTGCGGTTGATCAACGTTACCATGCCCAGCAGCCAGATATCCCTGGACAAACCGGCAAATGAACTGGTGTAAAAAGCAAATCCGCTCCTGAGCATGGCATCGCTGAATAAGCCGCAAAGGTAAGGCTTTAAAGCCTATTCATCCGATCAAAAAAGGGCTTAAACCGACGCTGGGAAATCGAAAGCCGCGTTTCCCCGTCTGAAAGCAGTACAAAAGGCGATGCGCCGCGCTCCAAATGCCCGACATAATCAATATTGACAATGGTCGAGTGATGAATTCGGAAAAAACGGTCTGACGGCAGCTTGCGCTCAAAATATCCAAGGTTACGGGAAGAAGTTTCTGTTCTATTGTTATTGAGTGCAAACAAAGTATAGGCCCCGTCGGATTGAATGTACATCAGTTGGTCCAGATGAATAGCCATTTTATTCCCCTGGCCAATGACCAGCAAGCCACTGGACCTGGCAACTTTGGCCAAGGCCTTATTCACTGCAGAAACAAATTCCTCCTTGCTGAAAGGTTTTAACAAGTAATACGCCGCCCCATTGTTGAGCGCCTCTATTGCATATTCCGAATAGGCTGTTGAAAAGATCACCTCAAAATCCCGGTCCGGCACCTTGGAAAGCATGCCCAACCCTGTTCCCCCTTTGATGTGGTTATCCAGAAATACAAGGTCCACCCTCTGCTTTTTCAAAAAATCAACGGCCTCAAGGAGATTGTCAATGATCCTTACGACCTCAATATCGGGGAACAGTTCCTTTAGCCTCGTCCGCAGTAACTCCTGACTCGACTTTTCGTCTTCAACGATTAAGCATCTTATTGCCATAATGGGTATGATTAAACCGGTTGCGACGGGATTCCTGTGGGGTAGAAATAGCTCTGTTTCGCCGACGCTACGTTTTATTGTTCCTATTGTACGGCTATGCCCCCCTAAAAGCCTTCGTATGAACGAAAAACAACGTATTTTTTCCCCGCGATCACCCGTTACTACAAGTATATTTCCTGCAGGTCCGTCTGCTTTCCTTTATGCCGGTGAGGCCGGAGGTACAGATGAATCCGATATTTTCAGACAAATATGGGTTCCTGGCCAAGCTGAAGTTTCCGGTTCCACAAACTCCAGGGATACCATAATTTTATAGCGTTCTTTCAGTAATGCGATCTTCCGCCGGACCATCTCCAGGCCAAAGGAATTTTGCGTTTTATCCGCATTGATTTCCGCAGATTTTTTCATTCCAATCCCGTTATCCCGCAAATCAATTTGGATCCCCCCCGCTTCGAGCGGAGAAAAATCAAGGGTAATCCTGCCTTTGCAGTCAGTCAGATGGGCAATGCCGTGTATCAGTGCGTTTTCTACCAGCGGCTGAAGCAATACGGTCGGAAATTCCCGGCCCAGCAACGACCGTGGGCAGTTAATTTTGAAATCAAAGTCGAACCTCGATTGCTGAACCTCCAGGTATTTATTCAACATATTGATCTCACGGTCAATAGAGATAAAAACCTTTCCGCTTTGCTCCAATGTGTTTCTCAGCAGGCGGGATAATGAAAGGGCATAATTTTCCGCTTTCTTCAAATCCCCGGAGGCAATCAGGTTGACCAGGGAATTGAGGGTGTTGAACAAGAAGTGCGGCTTCATTTGCGATTGTATCGCCTCAAGTTGCATCCCGGTGATCATATTTTTGTACTCGAGCTCCTTTGCAATCTCCCTTTTCTGCCGTTGGTGACGGCGTTCCGTGCGGATAAAAAATACCAGCAGCAATGCGGCGAATAAAAGCGCATAGAACAATTTCGTCTCGAAAAAATATGGGCGTATGAAGAAATCGTAAGTGACGGAAGGGGGCGAAAGGGAATTCAGCCCATCTAATACCCTTACGGAAAACTCATAGCTGCCAGGGCTCAAATGCGATAAAACCACATAAGGCTCCTTTTGGGGTTTACTCCATACCTCATCTTTGTTCTTGTCCCTGATTTTATACTGGTAATACATATTCTGGGTTTCAGAAAAATTGACGTCATAGAACTCAAAACGGATGAATTTCACCTTCCTGCCAATCCAGAAAGGCCTCCCTTGCTGCTCGCCATCCAATAATATCCGGTTGATGATCAGGTTGTTCGTTCGGAAAGAAAAAGGCTTGACAAAATAGCGGACATACCCCTGGATGCTTGGAAAATAGAAAATACTATCGCCTTCCGA
>JBMOJO010000082.1:0-14062 GCA_049315745.1 Saprospiraceae bacterium
AATCAAGCGTGGTTTCAAATTATTATTTGGCGCGAAGCGCCGTAAAAAACCTTTTCATACAACCTCTCTCAAAAGAATCTTCTGCCGCCGAAGGCGGCAAAAGACTTTTCACACAACCCCAAGGCGACTTATGGGGCAGCCGCGATTATGATTCGCGGCTGCCTCACCCCCTGCTGCGTTAATTGTTGTTCACCGTACTGATGGTAGGACGGGTAGCAGGGGCCGTAGAACCTGCAAGGCCTCTTGCCACAACGGTGTATTTCTTGCCCCGGACGAAATTGAGGCTCGAAAGCGTGCTTAATGCGGCCGTAGTGCCTGTCTGACGAAGCACCACCGTGAAACGAGTTGGCCCGGGCTGGTCAAAAGCGATGAAATCTTCTTTACCCGAGCTGACCGCCGTTTTTGTAGCCGCAACAACATTATTGACTACAAACTCTATCCCTCCTGTTGGTGTAGTTGCCATTGCATTCACAAAACGGACATAGGTCTTGTTTGGATCAGCCACGCTCAAGTCATCCTCGGTAACGGCAAAACTGTAGGTTCCTGCGTTGCCAATTGCGTGAACGGTATAATATTTTCCATTATCCACGTTTACATTGGCATTGAGGTTCACCTCCTGGGTAGTTGCCGTTGCCGGAACCGTAACCTTGACGCGGGCAGTACCACCGGCCACTGTGGCATAATCCAGAATGGGAAAAAGGCTGCCATAAATGACTCCTGCGGGTACGTTATTGGTCGTATTCAACACCCCGGAAACGATTTTATCATTAACCGAGATAACTACCCCCGGAACATCCACTGCGGCATGGAAAAACTTCACCCTTGCCCCTTCTGCGACCTGAACGCTTTGCAGGGAATCCCATTCCTCGCCGCAAGATTGGAACAGGCCGGTGAAACCTGCAAAGAGAAAAATATATGCGATTATTTTTTTCATAAACATTGTTTTTGAAAGATGAGAAAAACCGGGCATTACTTTTGGGTAAACCACAGCGGTTTGGTGTGGTAATCCGGCAAGTCTGCACCAATTTTAGCCAACGCGTCCCGGTTCCATACATATTCCGAGTTGAACCTTGGGCGCACCCGCTGCGCGGGAAGGCCGTTATTGTCCGGGAAAAGGGAAGTTGGCAGGGCAAAACCGGTATAGACATCCGGGCTGTAATTGTACCGGCGCATATCCACCCAGGTTTCCAGCCCGCCGTGCCCATAAAGCGCGATGTATTTCTGTACCATAATATGGCTCAGCGTAAGGGCGGCCGCTGATTGCGGGAGGGCCCTACTGGCCAAATAGGTCGTCTTGGCCGCTGCAGGAACCGCACAGAAATCCAGCGCCGCATTCACTGCGGTCAGGAAAGTAGAATAGGCCAGCGCACGGTCGCCTTTGATGAAAGCCGCTTCTGCCTTGATGAACTGCAACTCCATGTAAGTAAGCAGATAATGGGGTGAGTTGTTGGTAAAAATCCACTTCCCGGCACCCGTACCTGTTCCGAGCTCGCCAAACATATTCGGGATCCGGCGAACGTTACCGGCTAGCCCGTTAGGGTCGCCTGAACCTGCAACCGCCCCGCGGAAGATACCATCCGGGCTCGCCGTAAACATAATGGGCAGGCGCGGGTCGCGCGCGCCAAGGATGGTAGAATCCAGCAAACCCATGATATAAGAGGACCTTAGATATGAGTTCAGGTTGCCGCGCAGAGGGCCGTAAAAATTTCCATCAACTGTATTCGATCCATTGTGCGGAACATTGAAATTATCTGCATTGCTCCGGAAAGACTTATCTACGAATTCAATGACTTTATCCGCGCTATAGGTGCTTTTATTGCTGATATGATGGGCGTTGCGCGCAAGAATGGCATAGATAAAACGCGTCCATTTATCAGTATCGCCGCCATAGACCAGATCGCCCCGGTTGAGGGACTTTCCATAATCAGTCCGTGCAAGATCTTTAAGGGCATCTTCGCAAAGCCTGCGCACTTCCGCATAAACCTCCTCCTGGGAATCATAATCAAAAACATAGCGGTTGGGTTCGAATGCTTGTTTCAGGATCATCTCCCCATGATAATCGGTACTGGACTGCCAGCTCCAGGCGCGAATGGCTTTCGCCGCTCCGACATAATCCCATTTGTTGTTATCGGTGCCATCTTTAATGACCAAATCAATATTGGTGCCAAGCGCCCAGTAGTGCTGGCGCCATTTCTCGCCCATAACGTCCGATCCGGCCAAATAACCGTGCCGATCGTACGTATTCCCCGCAGAAGCAGACACCCAGTACTGCACATATTGATTGATAAAGCGGCTATCGAAGCTTTCCCCGCGCACCATATTCGCCAATAGCGGTGGGAAAAGGGCAAATCCCTGCGCGACCTGGGGAAAACTGGGATCCTCGTTGATATCCAAATACTTATCGCAAGCGCTACCGAATACCAGCAGGCAGGAAAGGAAAAATATATGTAATTTTTTCATTTTCAATTTATTTTGAAAATTGTGATTCAATTGTTTCCCAACTATCGTTACAAACCGATCCGAAGGCCACCGGAGAGGGTACGCGGAAGGGAAACCGTTCCGAAATCAAATCCGGCCGCACCTGCTCCACGGGTAGTTGCAGAGTTCCCGTTTACGTTAGGGTCTGCACCGGTATAGTTCGTTTGCATCCAAAGATCAGTACCGGTAACAAAAAGGCGGAGGGAGCGGAGACCTGCCTTGCGGAGTAGCTGGGCAGGGAAATTATAGCTCAGCGAAACGTCGCGCAGACGGATCCAGTTGATATCCTGTTCTACGAACTCAGATTCCGGGAAAGCAGAGAAAAAGTCAGAACGGGTCAGCGGAGAAACCTGGATGGTATTGACGGTCGGGTTTTCGGAATCCTGGCGGCCATCGCGCAAGACACCTTTAAATACATAAGGCTGGGAGCGGTCGCCAAGGCGGGTACTCAAACCACTGCGGAAGAGGAACATTTCGGTGCCATTGAACACGTCCCCGCCCTTGCGAATGTCAAGCAGGAAAGAAAGGGTGAAATTTCCAACGTTAAACGAGTTGGTCAGGCCAAGGGTAAAATCCGGGTTCCGGTCGCCAATAGGCAGGAAATTGGTATTGACCACGGGCAAACCTGTTGCCGGACTTATCAGTACATCCCCGTTTTTGTTTCTCAGATAGCTGTACCCGCCGATAGCCGTTGCAGAACCCATCCCGCGCTGGTTGCCGGAAAGGTTGAATGTCGGATAGAAGCGCTGAAGATTGGACACGAATGCGCTCGAGCGCGCGTTGCCAAAGAGCCAGGTATCGGAGTTGTAGAATTCCGCCTGGTCTGCAGGCAGATTATCCACGGAAGTCTCGAAGGTGGTGAAGTTGGCGATGAGGTCCCAAGTGAACTTTTTAGCCTTTATAGGTGTGGCATTCAGCTGGATCTCGTAGCCATAGTTGCTGAAGGTACCGCCGTTAACAAGCCCAAAGATAAACCCGGTGCCATAGCTCAGGCGCTGGGAAACGATCTGGTCGAAGCGGGTATTGTTGAAATAGGCAAAATCCACCCCGAGGCGGTTTTTGAAGAATTTCAATTCTGCACCAAACTCATACCCTTCTGTGCGCTCCGGTTTCAGGTTCGGGTTGCCGCCGAAGAAACCGTAAGCAAAACCGCCACCCGTGGTTTGCTGGGCCGTAAGGACGGGGTTGATACGGTATGGGGGCGCATCTTTTCCGGTCTGGGAAATCGTACCGCGCAGCTTGCCATAAGAAAGGATCTGCGAATTGGCAAACATGGGGAGTTCGGTGAATACAAAGCTCAGACCGAAGGATGGATAGAAAAAGGAACGGTTGGCAATAGGAAGCGTAGAGGACCAGTCGTTTCTTCCTTTCACCGAAAAATACAACAGGCTCTTGTAGCCGAGATCAAAACTTCCTAAGAGGCTGACCAGTCGCTGGCGCGTAATGGTCAGCTTGCTGCGCTGTGTGGTAGGTTCCGTATTGTTGATACTGTTATATTCCGGCTCAAAGAGTCTTTCCCCGCGAACGGAAGTCACTTCATAGTTCCGGTCGTCAATAGAACCACCGAAGGTCAGGGTAGTGCTGAAATCACCAAAATTTTTGCGGGCAGTACCGATCAGGTTACCATTGAGCAGCAAAGACACCTCGTTGTAGCTTTCCACGGAGCCTGCACCTGCGATACCCAGGGCAGATTGGGGATGCCTGAACTGGTTGCCGATGGTCGAATAGTTATCAATCCCGAAGCGACCGGTTACGGTGAACCATTTGAACGGGTTATAGGCAAGCGTGAAATTGCCGATAGAGCGCTTGGTGCGGGTGCGGTTGGCGTTTTTATAGACGTTGAAAAAGGGGTTATCTGCTTCTGTAGTAATCCCGGTGAGCAAACGGCGGGTGCCATCTGTGTTCAGATATGCCGAGGCATCGTCATAAGAAGGCCAGGAAAGCAGGGCGATGAGATAACCGTTGGCGCCGCGCTCCGGGGCACGGACGTCACTTTGTACGTAGTTGAAGGAAGTAGTTGCTTCCAGGTTGGGCCGGATTTTGGCCGTGCTGCTCAAGCGGATGGAGATGCGGTTAAAATCGTTGGTGGGGATTGTACCCTTCTGGTCGGTAAAGCTTGACGAGAGGCGGTAACTTACGTTTTCCGAGCCTCCCTCGAAACCCAGGTTATGGGTTTGGGTAAAGCCCGTGCGGAAAAAAGCATCCACATTGTCAAAACGCTGGGTAGAAGACGGCAGGATTGGGCCAAAGAAGGAGCGGGTAGTCGGGTCTGCCGCGCCATTGAACCCTGTAGCATAATCCGTCGTGTATTCGGGGAAGCGATAGAGTTTTTCGGATCGGAACAGGTTGTCGTAGTTGATACGGCCTTTCCCGGCTGCCCCTTTTCGCGTCGTAATGATGATGGCGCCCGAAGAGGCGTCAATCCCGTAAAGTGCGGCGGCTTCCGGGCCTTTCAGCACCGTGACGGATTCGATATCTGCCGGGTTGATATCCCCGGCGCGGTTGAGGTAGTCGGCCGTCCGGTTTGCCTGATCGGATACCAGCGCTCCCTGGCTGAAGGTGCGGTTGTCAATAGGAAGGCCATCTACGACAAAGAGCGGTTGGTTATTGCCGTCAATGGAACTTGGCCCGCGGAGCTGGATACTGACCGAAGCACCGGCCTGACCGCTCGAAGGCGTCATATTGAGACCTGCAACACGGCCCTGGAGGGAGACGAGGAAGTTGTCGCGCCCTGTATCATAGAGCTGGTCACCTTTTACCTCCTGTACAGAGTAACTGAGTTTTTTCTTGTCTTCTTTAATCCCCAGTGCGGTGACTACAATTTCATCGAGCGCTGTAGCCTCGCTCTCAAGTTGCATATCAATCACATTCGAAGTGCCGACCGTTATGTCCTTGGAGGAATATCCGGTGTAGGAAAAACGCAGCACCTGGCCGGATGCCGCAGAGATACTGTACTTGCCATCCAGGTCGGTCACGGTACCGATTGTAGTCCCTACGACCAGGACTGTAGCGCCGATAAGTGCCGTGCCATCCTGGGCGTCAGTGACCATACCGCTGATCGCGCGGCTTTGCCCTATTGCCCCGGCGAGCGGGATAAGGAAAAACAGGAGCGACCAACTGATCATTTTACATTGGTTCTTCATAAACAGCTGTTTTTTGTGAGCGTAAATAAGTAAATTAGGTTTCTGATGATCGGAACCTGGGTAAAATACCTGCAAAAACAGGAATACCAAGGGTATTTATCAGACTTGTCCCTGCAGGTTGTTTCGAGGGGAAAACGCGCCATTCCGTCCGCCCAAAGGCTTTCTGAGGGATCACAGCCCAGCTGCATGAGCGAAAAAGCGCAGCGTGGGCAAAAATGGCCATTTTTGCCACATGAACATTTCATCTCAACAAGTCTGTTGTATTATTGTGCTACGAAACGATTTTGTCTGCCCCCCCCCGTTGAGCGCCACAGCAAAGCAAAATCCAAGCATTGCTTTTACGATAAGGTCGCGGGATCGGTTTTACCAGGCCCCGCGAAAGCAGAAAAACCCAAAGCGTACAAATTTAACAATTGATCAGCGATTTTTTGCAAAACAAGGTGCGAAAGAAAAAATAATCCCGCGCCGCCCAATTTCCGCTAAAAACACAATTCGCGCCGTTTCGTAAAAAAATATGCCGCTTTTCTTGGAAAAATGAATTTTTTTGTGCATATTTGAGTTGAGAAACCTGTCCCAAAACCTTTTAAGCGCGGGGTTCCTCCCCCCCGCAGTCGAGCCTGGCCCGGGCTGCCGCGATGTACTGCGAGAAATTTTTGTTAGAACTTCCGTCTGCGGTACTTCGGCCAAGTTTGCAGGCCCATTACCCATGAACCGGCAGGTGCCCCCCGCCTGCCCTAAAGTACCGATCATGAAAAAAATGATTTTGGGGGCCATTACAGCGCTCCTGCTCGCACACACCGTAGATGCGCAATTCTTGGAAATCAAGCTGACGAACGGCCCTAGCTTGTGTTGTGGTTACGGGAGGGACAATCTCGCGTGCATTATGATTTCCCGTACACCTCCCCTGATGGATGAAAACAACACGATCGTGGTATATACCTGGTATGCCAAACACGAAAGGGGCACGAAGGCCTGGCATACAACGACGCCGGGAAGATGGGTGCCCCTGCCGTGGGCAGGTTCTTACGAAGTTTGGGTGGTCATGCAGTATGTGGACCGCAAGACGCTTTATGCTTATGCGGCTTTCCGCTCCAATGTCGTCCTCCTGAATGCGCACCACTGCGCAGCACCGAACCCCACGGAGACCAGCCCAAAAGGATAAACTGCCGCTCAACGGCCGGTATGCCCCGAAAAAGGGCAGGACAGGGTGCGAACTGCCGGTTTTGCCCCTCTATGCCTGCGCCTGAACAAATCTGGTCCATCCTTGCCGAAATTTATTTAGGATATATTCTTTTTTATCAGAAATTCTTTATTTTAGAGTTCGAAAACAAGCATTTTTTATTTTGGACACCTATCCCATCCTGAAATTGGCTCGGGTTACACAACATCAAAACTATGATTCCAAGCATCGCAGTTATTCTCACTGACCCGGCAAGGCGGATCCTTTGGGTAAACGAAGACTTCTGCCACATCACCGGCTATGCCCCGGCAGAAGCGATCGGTAAAGTACCCGGGGCGCTCCTGCAGGGGCCCAAAACAGAGCCGGAGGCCGTCAGCCGTATCCGCAAGGGACTAAACCAAAAAATCTCGCTTCGGGAACAACTGACCAACTACCGCAAAAACGGCGAGCCCTACCTCTGCCGGCTGGTCATCCACCCGGTTTTCGATGCCAAACACGAATTGACCAACTTTATCGCCTTTGAAATTGATGCAACCCATACGCCGGAGGACCTGCAAATCCCGCTCCTTGAATTCCCCGATAGATATCGCACCAGCTCGCTCAAAGGGATAGAAGAAACGCTGCTCTACGAAAAACTACGCCACCTGCTCGAAGCGGAACGCCTGTTCCTCAACCCCGACTTAACCCTAAAGAAAATGGCGGACAAGCTCGCGACCAATACCAAATACCTCTCACAGGTCATCAACCACCAAACCGGCCTGAACTTCCAGCAATTTATCAATAAATACCGCGTAGAAGAGGCTAAAGCCAAAATTACCGACAAGGGATTCAGGCACCTCACCCTTTACGGCATTGCCCTCCAGTGTGGCTTCAAAAATAAATCCACCTTTTACAAAGTATTCAAGGAAACGACCCAACTGACGCCAAGGGAGTTTATTCTTAGAAATTAGCCGAACCGCTTTCAACGTTGCGAACGGCCTCGATTCCCCCCGTATCCTCACGCCCAACGATTATTTGGGAAATCATACCAACCCAATGACCCTGAGCTTGCTGCCCTCGCCTTTTTTGGACAACTTGAGCGAAATTTCGCAAAGTAAACCGCTATGTCCAAAATCAAAGATCTCATGGGCCTTTTGTTTTTTATGAACGACCGGAAAGACAGCGTCCTCGAAAAGGTGTTCAAGCCTAAAGGTAAGACCATGAACGCCCGCGTACAGGGGCAGAACCCAAAATTAAAACAGCTCCCTGATCATAAAGAACCTCATCCCAAAGACCTCAACAGCACAAAGCGCTGACGGCCTACTCCCCTATCCGATTGCCCTTTCGATAGGTGTATTCTAACACTACATTCCCATCATCGTCAAAAAACCGGTAAGGGCCATCGAGCTGACCGTCGGCATAAGTGATTTCCTTCGCCAGTTTAGAGACTTCGCCTTCCCCCCGGTATTCCCTGTACACACCGTCCAACTTTCCGCCGCGATACCCCGCAGAAAAAGCCAATCTGCCAAATTGATACCGGAACCACTTGCCTTCGAGCAGGTTGTTCTGATAATTCGCAAGCAGCAGGACTTTATTTTCCTCATCAAATTCTATATACGGGCCGTTGAGTATGCCGCTAACATAAGACGCCTGCGTTTTGGGGAAGTCCGAGCCCGGACGATAAACCGTCCATGTGCCTTCCCTTTTGTTGTCCTTGATATACCCTGCTTCAAGTATCGTTCCGTCTGGCATGTTTTTCCGGGCATACATAATATTGCCCCCTTTAACAGGAGTCAGGGTAAACCCCTTAAGCCCACTGTCCGAAGGGGCCGGCACAGCCGCAGGGCCATTACCGCCCTGGCAGGCAGCGAGCGCAATAAGCATCGTCAAATACAATAGTTTCTTCATTTTCCCTAATTTTGAATTGTGGCCGTATCTTTCGCGCACAAAAATACCTTTGATTTTTAAAATCCGGAAAAATGAAGGGAAAAACAATCGCCGGTTCAATCGTTCTGCTCTCTGCGCTTGTCGCCCTGGTCGTTTATCTGTATGTCCTCTACAGCGGAAAAATCGATTTTCGCCCCCCTATATTCCATTTTGATATAAACGGCGTCACGACACTCTCCCTGTCTTCAGCGCAGGAGGACCTAATTTTTGCAAAGGGCGAACAAGGCTGGACGGTGAGCGATGGCAAACGGGAAGGGTTTTTCATTCCGGGCCAAGAGGTCAACGCTGTCCTGAAAGACTTGAATGACCTCAGCCCCAAGGCGATGTGGACAGGCCATATCAGCCCCTACCGGTCCCAGGGCACCCCGAACCCGCAAGTGGTAAAGGTAAGGCTGCTCTTCCATAACCGGGCTCCGGAAACGTTTTGGGTAGAAAAACCCAACACAGCGGATAGAGGCGCCAACCTGCAGATTGACGGGCAGGAAGAAATATTCTCCGTGCCCGCAGCAAGCATGGCATTTTGCTTTCGTCCGTTCTCTTACTACCAGAACCGTACCTTTGCATTCCCTCCACCGATTGACCGGGCTGACAGCCTCACCTTTATTGCCGCCGGGGATTCATTGCCAACTCTTTTTTTTCGCACTCGAGCGGACTGGCAAGTGTTCCGCGCCGATACCTTAAGACCGGATCCCCTAGCCTTCAGTGAGTGGTGGGCACAACTTGGCCGGTTTGCGGCCTCGACCCCATCCCAGGATTTTGACGAAGTCCAGGAAGCCCGACTGCCGGCCACAACCCTCACTTTTTGGGCAAAAGGGCGCCCACTGCTCGAATTAAAAGGATTTTCCCGAAGCTATCCATCACGCCCCATCTTCGTTCATTCCAGCCAAAGGCCAGGGGATTATTTCGCCTGCGATTCCACGGGTATCTTTAAACAAATTTTCATTGCCCTCGATTCCATTATCCAGCAATCCGTTAAGCTTTAATCTATGCAAGATAACCTGACCTTCATTTTTGAGCCGCAAAAACTGGAAGAACTATATTGGTTTTGGGGTGGTTTGCTGATCACAATCGCCGCAGGCAGTGCAACCGTTGCACTGCTTTTACGCCCGAAAATCAATGGCAATCTCAAAAAAACCAATCTGCACCTTGTCGCTATGCTCTGTTTCTTTATTGCCCTCTCCGGTGCCGGCGCAGCAATCTTTAGCGGGGCACAGCTACTTCGGCTGCAACCCCTCAAACTCGATGCAACGGGCTTTTATATCCGCAATCAATACGTGGAATGGGGGGGTATCGCCGAAATACGCATCGAACAGTCCCGGCAAAAAAATGCGCTCAACGTGCCCACCCACAACAACCGCATCCTGCTGATTAAAGCTGCCAATGGCCGTTTCTTCTTTTTTGCAGAAGAAAATTACCCCCTGCCCGAAATCATCGCCCGTATAAAATCGTTCAGGGAAAAATCAACGCCGCCCCACCGGTGATCCCGCCGGAAGATTTTATCTCCGGTTCATCGGCCTTTCATTATTCAGGGGCACGATATCCGTGCTGTTCTGGTAATCGCCGATGAGATGCCGGGCGAAATAATCCGTCCGAAGCCAGAAGAAGTATTCGTTCATATCGCCAAAGCCATGGCGCTGCCCTGGGAATACGAAGAAATCAAACCGCTTATTGGCTTTGATTAATGCATTGGCCATTCGGATGGTATTGGCCGGATGGACATTATTATCAATATCGCCGGTACAAAGTAGCAGTTTACCCTTCAGGTTTTTGGCGAGCTCCGAGTTTTTGTCAATATCGTATTCAAAACTGATATTTCCTTTTGCATCCCTAACTTCCTTTACGCCATCGTGTTTTTCGCTCCACCAGCGGTTGTAGATGTTGTTTTCGTGGTTCCCTGCAGAAGATACGGCTACTTTGAAAAAATCGGGATATACGAGCATAGCAGCAGTGGACATGAAACCGCCCCCGGAATGGCCGAAAATGCCCACCTTATCAATATCAATAAACTCGTGGCGGGCAGCGAGTTGCTCAATGGCCACCTTTTTATCTTCCAGGCCATAATCCCTCAGGTTGCCATAGCCGTAATTGTGGTACCACTTCGAGCGACTGGGATGGCCACCCCGGTTGCCCACTGTAATTACGATTAAACCGGGCTGTGCCTGCCGGTCCGTGCGGTCCATATTCGCGGAGAAGGATTTATTTACCGACTCTGTCTGCGGACCTGGGTACACATAGGCGACGATCGGATATTTTTTGGTGGAATCGAAATCAAAAGGTTTGTACATGACCCCGTACAAATCTGTAATTCCATCCCCGGCCTTTACGACAAAAGTCTCAGGGAATTTATACCCGGCAGCAAAGAGGTTGGAAAGGTCTGCCGTTTCGAGTTCCATGATTTTATTTCCCAGGTTATCCAGCAGCTCCGATTTGGGCGTGGTATTGACCCTGGAATAATTATTGATAAAGTAGGTTGCCGCGTCGTTATTGGAAGTGGCGTGGTTGAAGTCCCCCTTGTTGAGCAACTTAAGTCCGCTACCATCAAAATTCACGCGATAGAGGTGGGTAAAGTAGGGATCTTCTCCGCTTTCCCGCCCATTTGCCGTGAAGTAGAGCACCCTGTTTTTGGAATCAATCGCTTCGATGCTTTCACAATGCCAGGGGCCGGAAGTAATTTGGTTCTTCAGGTTTCCATTCTTGTCATAGAGGTAAAAATGGGCCCATCCGTCCCGCTCTGACCAGTGGATATACTCCTCGCCATTATTGACCAAGCCGAGGTCGCGGATTTCGACATAGGTATTGAGGCGTTCTTCAATGATGGTTTTAACCTCGCCTGTTTCGGTATTGGCAACACAGACGTCAATGCGTTTCAGATCGCGACTGGTGCGGGTAAAATAGAGTTCACCTGAGTTTGGCGCAAGCCAGTAAGAGGGCTGAAAAAGATCGTCCCGGTTTTTTGCCAAACGAGGCGCACGAAGAAAGCCGTAAGTGGGATCTTTAAAGGTATCGGCAGCAACTTTTACGATCTTTTTGGAAGGAAAGTCAAAAACCAGTATTTCCGGCTGCGGGGCGTCCTTTTCTCCCGGCATGTGGTATTTATAGGTCTCAAGCGTCGGACGGGGTTCTGCGATGGAGTTGATGACCCAAAGATCTTTGACCTTGCGGCTATCTGTCCGCACCATGGCAAACTTGCGGGCATCAGGAGAAAACAGGACGCTTACTGATTGCCGCTTCCCCTTATTTTTTTCAAGATCTGCATTCGTCTGGCCGAAATTGCCACTGCCATACCCATTGTGCTCTACCCCATCCGTAGTCCACTGGTTTTCTAAAATAGTGGAATCCTTTTCATTCTTAACCGCCTTTAGAAAGTTTTCCTTGTCCATCCAGTACAGATTGTTTTCCTTGGCAAACAAGACGTAGGAGGAATCTGGCGCGATGGTTGCCCAGGATGGCTTTTCCTTCGGCTTTTCATAGTCCTCCAGCAAGCGAAGGGAAGCAGAAGCCAGGTCGTATTCAAAGTAAAAGGTGCGCTTTTCCGGTTTTTTGGATGCCGCAGATTTATTTTCCTTCATATCATCTTCTTCGCCATCCTTTTTGGGTTCCTCTTCTGCCAGTTTGCTTTTGACCTCAAACTGGAGGGCGGTTTCATTTTTGATAAAGCGCAGGTTAGTGATGTCGAGGTGCTGGGCATCAAAAGGGTCTTTGGAGAGCCGTGACATATCCGCGGCCATTTTAGCATTGTCGAAAAGCGGTTTTTTGATCCGCTTGACCGGATCTACCAGATAATAGGTCTTACCTGCGCCGGTTTCATACATATACCAGAAACGCTCGCTCTGTTTCAGCCAGTGGGCATCCACCGAAGTGGAAAAGACCATGCGTTTGAGGTTTTCGGGGGAAAACCGCGCAGTAAGCGCATAATTGGCCGAGGTGACAGGCGTATTCTGAGCATACGCCTGGAATGTCAGGATAGACAAAATCAAAGGAATAAATATCTTTTTCATTGCCCTGGATTAATTATTAAATCATTATTTCTTTTGGTATCTCCTAGCCAGAGGTGGCGGAAGAATATTTTGCCGCCTGCGGCGGCAAAATATTCTTTGGATGGAGATCTCTTTTTTCTGATTTCGCTTCGCGAAATCAGAAAAAAGAGATCTCCATCCAAATATAATTTGGCAAGAAGCGCTAAAAAAAAGACTTTTTACACAATCTAATATTCTTTTGATAGGGGTTGTGTAAAAAGTATTTTTATGGCGCTTTGCTCCAAATAATATTTTGAGATACGCCTCATTTTCGCGATTTCGCAAAGCGAAATCGCGAAAATGAGGCGTATCTCAAAAGAAAATTCTGCCGCCGCAGGCGGCAAAAGACTTTTGTCACAACCTTAAAAATTATCTCCCGACATCGGCAAGATTCTTCTTTTGAATCCCAAAACAAATCACTTTCCTTCCCCATTCCTGAGTTCGGTAATCGCCTGATAGGTAAGCACCCGGAATTTAGTTGCGAGTTCGCCGTGGGAGTGGGGGTACTTCTGGGTAAAAAACATCGCAACGATGCCTTCCTGAGGATCAACCCAATACGTCGTGGCAAATGCGCCTCCCCAGTCGAATGCCCCAACGGAAATAGGCAATTTAGCGGCGTCGGCCTCGTTGGAAAGCCCAAATCCCAATCCGAATTTGCGTCCACCGCCAATATCCAGGGAATTGATCTGGTTGCTGGTCATCATACGGACAGAAGCCGGGCTGAGCAGGCGTTGCCCGTTATAGGTCCCGCCCTGAAGGAGCATCTGCAGAAAAATAGCATAATCATAGAGCGTTGAAGAAAGACCGGCCCCGCCGGAATAGAAACGGCCCTCCAGCTTTGGAAAATCAGGATCCAGGTTGTTCAACTTCGGAAAGGGGACGGATTTCCTGGCCGCATTCTCCGTGTATAGCCTGGTCAGGCGCCCATGCCTGGAGGCGGGGAGGTAGAACCAGGTATCTTTCATCCCCAATGGCCCGAATATCCGCTTTTGGAAAAATGCATCCAGGCTCATCCCGGAAACCACTTCAACCAGGTACCCAAGTACATCGGTATTCAATCCGTAAGTCCATTTCTCCCCAGGCTGGTGGAATAGCGGCAGGGGCCCAAGCCGACCCATGACATCAGCAAGGCGTTCATCAGGGGTCGCGATCCCGGAAGGAATGCGGTATTTTGCATAGATGGCCTTTGCTTCAGCAGAGCCGATACCGGCATAGCCTATTCCGGAGGTGTGGGTGAGCAAGTCGCGGATGGTAATTTCCCTGTTTGCGGGTACGGTGGTAAAGGAAGTATCAACAGGGTTATATTTATCCATTACCCG
>JBMOJO010000083.1:0-14015 GCA_049315745.1 Saprospiraceae bacterium
TCGGCGATAAAGGCGCGTTCGAGTTTGATGGCCATAGACACGCCGGTGCCTTTGCTGACGCCCCCAAAGGCTTCGAATAAATAGGCGAGCATAGAGTTTTTGACCTCGCGGTTGGGGTAGTCGAGGGTATATTGGCCAAACTCGTCGCGGGACTGGATGGTGAGGTAGCCGGTTTGGTAGAGGAGGCCGAAGAGGCGGATGTCCTCGAGGTCGAAGCTTTCGAAATCGAGGGTACTTTGCCCAATGGCTTGGAGGTCAAATACGCCTTGTTGTTTGAGGATTTGGATCAGGAAGGTGGGGGTACCGGTAGCAAACCAGAAGTTGTCGAATTTTTTTTGATGGAAAAAATTATTGACGGAGATAGGGTTATAAACAGTTGGCGCATTTTCTTCGAAACGATATCCATTGTACCAATCGCGCATTTCCTCCAGGAGTTGATCCCGGGACAAGCCGAGGGCAGCGCATGCTGCATTGATTTCTTCTGAGAAGTTGTCTTCCAGTTCGGCCTGGGTATAGCCGAGCATGGTGGCATAATCGGGGTGGGTCGTGAGGTCCACGAGGTTATTGAGCCCGGAGAAGATGCCGGTTTTAGAAAATTTACTCACGCCGGTGAGGAAGACGAGCTCGAGAAGCGTGTCGAGTTCTTTGAGGACACTATAAAAGCCTTTGAGGAGTTCGCGGTTGGCGTAGGCTGTATCGAGCTCTTTACCGAGGTAGTGGACGATAGGCGCGTCGTATTCGTCCACCAGCACGACGACCTTACCGCGTTCGGAGAGGGCGAGGATCAGTTCGCGGAATTTATCGCGGGCGGTTGTGGCTTTCAGGTCAATGCCATTGCGGGTGCCGACTTCTGCGATGCGTTCGGCGAGGGGCTCTTCGAGGCCGCGCTGCTCAAAGTTGACGTCTTTGAGGGAGAGTTTGACTACGGGGCGTACCCTGTTCCAGTCCCACTTGTCTTCGATCCAGAGGCCCTTGAACAGCTCGTGGCTGCCATTGAAGAGTGCGTGCAGGGTGGATACCGTAATGGACTTACCAAAGCGGCGGGGGCGGGAGAGGAAAAAATACTTTCCCGAGGTGGCCATTTCATGAATATATCGGGTTTTGTCCACGTATTTATATCCATCGGCAATGATACCCCCGAAATCCTGCAGGCCGAGAGGCAGTTTCTTGGACATGCTTTTTGATACAAATATACATAAAAATCAAGTGCAGGACTGGATCTTGAGTAGTGGGAAGACCAGGAAAGGAAAAGAAATGGGACAATGCCGTCTATGGCGGTAAGGCTTTTTTTACCGGGGTTTTAAGCTGCAGGGGATATCAGCTATGGAGCATCAGGATATCAGTAGATACTAAAAATGAGCAGTCAGCGTAGTATAATAGAACCCTGCTATTTGTGGCCCCCCGAGGTAAGTATAAAAAGGGCGGTTAAACAAATTGGTGGCTCCCAGCTTTAAATTCAAATTCGCTTTTATAAACGTATAATTCAATTGGCAGTCCATCGTAAAAATAGCGGGTACATCCCCGCTGACAAGAAAGGATAGCCAGTAAAATCCGCTTTGATACCTGGCTGTAACATTAAATCCCAGGGTTTGGAAAATCCCATCGCCGGTGACCGCACAATTTGCCATCCAGTTGGGGGTATTAAACCCATCCTCCAGTCCATCGTTCTGATCGGTGCGTTTGAGCTTGGTATAGCTTAACTGCCCGCTAACGCTATATAGATCGCTTATTGGGTAACGGAGCTCTAGCCCCCCGCCGTAGTTATAGACTGTAGTTTGGGAATTTGTCCATAACCGGAAGCGGCTTTGTTTACTGCGGGTAAAAAGGGAGGCAGGTATCTGGGTTTCCTCCATCGTATTGGGGATACTTGCTTCAACTTGTGCGATGAAATCGGCATAGCGGTTGAAATAGAAGTCTAGATCAAAAAACAGTTTTTGTCCGGCCAGTCCTCTGAACCCGCTTTCAAAAGTGTGTATTTGTTCGGGTTTCAGATAGGTATAGGTGTTTCGCCGCAGAAGATGTTTATTTTTCTCTATGGCCGCTTCCTGGCTCAGACCTTCCGTATTGACATCCCTTATAACTGCTGCCTGAAAAGCATCTATGGAGTTTTTGAGCCAGGAATTTTCAAAAATGCCATTGGACATAATCCGCAACCCGCCTACACGTTTTACACCTCCACTGTTAATATTGGAAAAACCTTCAAAAATACTCGGGAAGCGGTAACCCTTTTGATAAGAAAAGCGGAGGAAACGAGATTCGTGGAGGGCATAGACGGCCGTAAGTCGTGGGTTGAGTTTAGCCTCAAAGTAATCGTATTTATCTGTCCGAAGTGCCGCGCTCAAACGCAAGGTGTTTTGGAAAAAGCCCTTTGAAGCTTGCAGGAAAATTCCAAATTTTCCAAAAGTCAGGTTTCGCGTACTGTTATTGGGGTTAATAAAGTAATTGCCGTCGGGGACGATGAGGTGTTGCCGCAAATCCATTCCTACTTGGATCTCATAACGGGTTTTAAGGATTTGGCCTAAATCCAGGATTCCCTCTGAATGCAGGAGGTAAGCACGGACTTTTAAAGCTGCACCGACGTCCCAGTTATTGATCTGGCCCAAACTGTCCCTTTTGTGCCGAAATTCCGTTGTGCCGGGTTGAGGGCGCCCGGTATCGGCAATATAGCGGGCAGTTTTATGTGCCTGGGCAATATCTGTATTCGTTTTTATAGCATTATCAAACGCTTTTGTATAGTCGGAAAACCAGATATCGTCAGATTTGAAATTCCGGTCAATGTTCTCTGCCATTGAACGCAGGTTATAGGAATTTCCTGAGTTTTCACTCGTGACATAAGCCCTGATTTGTAAAAAAGGATGCTTGAGCTGCAGGGTATTTTGCTGCAAATTATAGTCCTCCATGCGAAAGCGGTTGGCCCTTTGATAGATGTTGTTCAGGTATGCAGCGCGGTACCCATAGGATAGGGTAGTTTTTTCGTTGGGTCGAAAAACGAGGCTTGCATCGCCTTTCAAATGCTGAAATGGATAATCGGCCACCTCAAATTCGCGGTATCCTGTGCGTGTCACTACATACGTTTTTCCGCCTGCGGAAAGAATCCGGCGATTGGAGGGTTCATTTCCATATCCGTTCACTTCGTCAAATGCCGGATTGTTCGCCCCGGTCAGGTTGGTTGTCTGGTTGGCCAATGGGTTTAGATCGGTACGATTGTCAGCGATCCAGTCGTATCCTTTTGTAAAACTTATATTCGTTTTGAAGGCCAATTTTGTATGTATAGCTTTGGCCCATCGCAATGCGGTTTCTTGAAACCCCTTTGCCCGGACGCCATTTTGTCCTTTGAGGTGGTTGATGCCGATTTGTTGCTTAAAGCTTAACCCTTCCATTTCGAAAGGGCTTATAGTTTGAAAATTGGCCAAACCATTCGTGGCGTTCATTCCATAAAGGGCCGATGATACACCTTGTACAATCTCCACCTGGTCAATATCCAGGTCACTTGGACAAAGCGCATCGGCAACCGGGGCGCCGATATGGGGTGCCTGGTTGTCTATTCCATCCACCAATTGAACGAACCGGACGTTGGTTGTATTTGAGAAGCCCCGGGTATTCAGTACCCTGAACCCCATGCTGGGGACAAGCATTTGTACCCCTTTCATGTTGCCTAATGCTCCGAAAAAGGAAGGGGCTGCGGCCCTGCGAATTTGGTGGGCATCTAATTTGGAGATGCTGACCGGCGAGGCCAATAGTTTTTCCGACACGCGCGAACCGGATACAACAACCTCTTCCAGGGAAAATGACAATAAAGTATCTTCAGAAACAGTCGCGTTTTGTCCGGACAACAAAAAGGCAATACATGTGAAAATTGAGGTCAGGACAATTATTTTCATTCGCGCTATGTATTAAAAAATATAACGACAAAATTAACGTTATATTCCTTAAAATATAGCGACGATTTAATTTTCGAATAATTGCTGGGTTTCGTGCGCCAGGAAATCCCGGAAACGCTGGTGCATCGCTTTAAAATAAGTGATAAGGGCGCGTGCCTCATTGGTAATTTCCGCCCCGCCCCCTTCTTTTCCTCCGGTGAAGGTGATGACCATCGGCATATTCGTCTGTTTATTCATGGAATGTATCATTTCCCATGCTTTTTTATAGGACATATTCATGGCTTTTGCTGCTTTGTTAATGGAGCCGGTTTTCTCTATATTTTCCAGAAGTTCGATTCTGCCCGGTCCGAAAAAACGCTCCTCACCTCCCATAATCCATAGTTTTCCGCCTATTGTAAAATCGGTGGGATTGTTTAAAATATTAGCAATTTTCATATAATATTGTTATTGCGACTGGGCCGTCGCTGTTCAAAAATGTATATTTTTCACCTGATCTTAGCGTTTTTATCTACTTTGTTTTGCTATTTCATTCAAAACGGCTTATATAGGCTCTAAATAGATTACGATGAAATAATACAAAAGACTTGTTGCGATGGAATTCTCATGGGTTAAAAATGGCTCTTTTTCGCCCACACTGCGTCTTTTTTCGGTCACGTAGCATGGCTATGCTCCCTCAAAAAGCCTTCGCGTGGACGAAAAATAGCTCATTTTTCCCACCACGATAATCCATCGCAACAAGTCTAAAGAAATTTTGTCTGTTGCTCCAGGCTGGATGTCAATTTCTATAAATCTCAAACATTATAAAAATGATCAACTTACTTAAAAAATTACTCGGGATTGGCCCGGAAGTGAACTTTGCAGAATTGGTTAAACAGGGTGCTGTTATTGTGGATGTTCGCAGCATGGGCGAATATCAAAGCGGACATATTAAGGGCGCCATCAATATTCCAGTGGATGCGTTGAGCAGCAATTTGCACAAACTTAAAAAAGATACCCCCATCATTACTTGCTGCGCAAGCGGAATGAGAAGTGCATCTGCCAAAAGCATTTTAAAATCAAATGGCTTCACAGAAGTCCACAATGGCGGTGGCTGGATGAGTTTACAAAACAAAATCTAATAAAACGGAAAAGTCTTTTCTTAGCCCTGTGCGCCAAATTATATTTTGGGTTGTGTAAAAAGTAATTTGCCGCCTTAGGCGGCACAATATTATTTGGATGGAGACTTGTTTTTTGTAACTATTTACCAGGGGTATCCGCGGCTTCGCCGCGAAAGATTTTTATGGTATGCGTGCATTCTGTGCGTGCGGACGCGCGCACAGAATGCACGCATACCATATATTATTTCTCGGGGCAAGGACTTGCTAAATAGATACTGTTTTTTACGATTTCGCGAAGCGAAATCGTAAAAAACAAGTCTCCATCCAAATTTTATTTGGCGCGAAGCGCCAAGAAAAACTTTTTTACACAACCCCTCTTAAATCCTTAGGGGTTTTCCAGCATGGGTTTTAAATTATTTCCGATCAACGCTATCGTGGCAAGCAAGCGCTCATGGGGCAATTCTGCGGTGTCGAGCTGAAAGGTCAGGCGGTCAACTCCGCCGAGTGCTTTGGCATGGCGGGATATTTTTTCCGCAAGTTCTTCCGGACTGCCGACCAGCAACGCACCCCCCGGGCCCATTTGTGCCTGAAACCTGCCCCAAGTCATCGGAGGCCATCCTCTTTCCATACCTATGCGGGTCATTGCGGCCGCATATCCAGGGTAAAATTCCTGTACGGCCTGCTCAGAGGTTTCCGCGACGTATCCCAGGGAGTGCAGGCCAACGCGTAGCTGGGCCTCGGAATGGCCGGCTTTTATTCCTGCTTCCCGGTAAAGATCCACCAGGGGCCTGAAGCGATGGGTCTCTCCACCGATAATCGCAACCATGAGCGGAAGGCCAAGTGCCCCTGCTCTTGCAAAGGATTGTGGCGTGCCTCCAACTCCGAGCCAAATCGGGATTTTTTCCTGGAGCGGCCTTGGAAATACGGCCTGATCCTGCAAGGCAGGCCGGAACCTGCCCGACCAGGTAATCCGCTCCTGGTCTCGGATTTTCAGCAGCAGGTCGAGTTTTTCGGCAAAAAGGGCATCGTAATCCTCGAGCCGATAGCCAAACAGGGGATAGGCGTCAATAAAAGATCCACGCCCGACGACCATCTCTGCCCTGCCGCGGGAAATCAGGTCAAGGGTCGCAAAACTCTGGAAAACCCGCACGGGATCTGCCACGCTTAGTACAGTTACTGCACTGCCAAGTCGTATCTGTTTTGTTCTGGCTGCTGCCGCTGCAAGCAATACGGCAGGGGCAGAGTCCAAAAATCCCTCCCGGTGATGCTCGCCGATACCAAAAAAATCCAGCCCCGCCCGATCAGCAAATTCGATGCGCTCCAAAAGCTGGGCTACCGCATCGGCATCGCTGAGTTGTAATTTACTCGTTCCGCTCATCATTGCCGCGAAACTATCTATTCCGATTTCCATCTGTAATTGTGCTTAGGCTATTTTTGACTTTTCTGGTAGGTTAGGCCATATCAATCAGCACGGCGCATGAATAGATGGGCAATGCCGTTTTTCACCGCAACTTCAACTTCGTACATTCCGTCTTCGCTGTTCATGACGAGGTTGCCCTGCCGGAGTGCTGTGCTGAATTTCATTTCCGTCATGCCAAACCACATCTCTTTGCCGATGAGATAGGCTTCTTCCATAGTCACCGATTTATTGAAGCGGATGATGTATTCGGAACCCCCTTCTCCAGCGTTCACTTCCACTTCGTCGCCGTTGGCATAGAGTTGTTTGAAATGGTGATAGGTGGTTTCATATTTTTCGAGTTCGACTTTGGGTCCTTTGTGTGCAGCATGGGCAATCAGATAGCGTTCCTGGATACTCATCATGCCCTCTGGATCGTTGGGGTCATCTCCGTTGGGCAGGCTGGCAGGGATTTTATACCGCGACAGGTAGCCATCAAATACAAATCCTTCCTGCCCCCTGGCAGTGCGGACTTTTACCCAAAAGCCTTTTATGCTGTACCCTTTTATGACTTCAACGCTGAAGGGGGTTTTCCGCAGGGCATCGGCCAATACGGTGACTTGGATGCCGTAGCTCAAGGTCGTGATTTTTTTTCCTGTAGGGGAGGCGGTTTCGCGCAGGACGAGCCCACTGGCAGCATGTACATTCAGTTTGTCACCTGCTTTGTAAGCGCCTATGGAATAAGCAAGCAAGGGAAGGGAAATGGCTAAAGTTAAAATAAGGCAGATTCTTAAAGTTTGCATGGCAATTAAGGTTTTAGTGTAGAAATTGGATCAGCTTGAGTAGATTAATACAAGAACAACGGAGAACTATGGCAGTTTATTCGTATCTATTTAGCATGTCATTGCCCCAAGAAATAATATTTGGTCTGGGGTTGTGTAAAAAGGTTTTAGCCGCCTGCGGCGGCGAAATATTCTTTGGATGGAGACAACTTTTTTCTGATTTCGCTTTGCGAAATCAGAAAAAAGTTGTCTCCATCCAAATTTAATTTGGCGCGAAGCGCCGAAAAAAACCTTTTTACACAACCCTAGACCAAATAAAATCCTTCGCGGCGAAGCCCCGGATACCCCTGGTAAATAGTTACGTTTATTCCGGAAGGGCATCTTTTGCTCTTCCCTGTTCCAGGGCTTTTACCGAGGGTAGCCCTAAAAGAATGTTGATTTGGTCAATAGCGGTTTTGTTGAGGATTTCAATGCGTTGGTCCTGGTCACAGCCCCATTCCAAGAGCTTGGCATTCAGTGCCTCCAGATTGGCCAATACGATGAGCTGCTCGGCAGTGGCATAATCCCGCATGTTCCCCTTGGCTTCCGGGTTATTTAATTTCCATTCCCTGGCGGTCATCCCGAAGAGGGCCGTATTGAGCAAATCGGCTTCAGAGGCAAATACAACCCCTTCGCGCTTGGTGTTTGCCCATAGGGGTGGGACCAGAAATTCTCGAACCGCTTCGGTGTGGATGCGGTAATTGGCTTTGGACAATAGTCTTTTAACGTTCCATTCGAGCGATTGGGTATTGGCTTCCTCTTCCTTCAGGCGCTGATAGTCCTTGATCAGGAACATTTTGAACCTCGGGCTGAGCCAGGTCCCAAATTCAAAGGCAATGTCTTTATGTGCAAAAGTGCCCCCATAACGCCCCGTTCTGGAAACAAGTCCACGTGCCCTGGTGCGCTCAATCCACTCTTTGGCAGAGATATAAAAGTTGTTGAGCCCGGTCTGAGATTTAATCCCTGCAAATTCGTAGGGATTAAAATCGGGGTTGTGAATCTCTTCCCACAGACCTAAAAATTCTATGGTGTTACGGTTGCGCATCCATGTTTGAAGGACCAGATCGGTTCGTTCGTTCGAGCTGCGGGCCATATCGGTGAGGGAAATATAGTCGTCTTCCTCAATTGTCAGCAACCGAACTTCCACACCGTCCACATGGAGTTCTTGTCTTTTTTTGCCCATAATGCAACATTTCTGCGAGTAGGTTTTCTGTTCGGAAAGCAGCAGCCATCCGTTTTTTGCTGCAATAACCGTGTATCGGACACCGGGCTAAAGTACGGATATTTTTCCGGAGAATGTGCGGTGTTCCCCCAGGATCTGTAAGGCATAAATGCCCCTGGGCAATTGCTGGAGAGAAGACTGACCTTGTTCTCCTGTTAGAGAAAAGCGGTGCGCGATGCGCCCACTAATATCAATAACCAGTACTTCGCAGGTTTCTGAAACCGGTTCTGGAAAATCAATGAAAAGGATATTCCCTGGGCCAACATAGGCTTTTGGGGAATTTGAGCATTCGCCAGACTGCCCAGCAAGGGGGCAAATGGTTTTTGTTGCTGTAACTTGTCCGCTGACGAGGGTCCTGGCCAGCTCGTTCAGGTAGCATTCCAGGTTGGTATAGCCGGAGATACCGGTGAGCGCTTGGGATAATTGCAGACCATTGTGGTCAGGCACTTCAGGGTTCAATCCGTGCATGCGTTCCCATGCATCGGGCATTCCGTCCTTGTCAGTGTCCAACGGGGCAGGGGGTGGGGTAGGGTAGTCGAGTACAAAAGCATCCTGATAATAGTCCTTCCCGTCCACAGGTTTGCTGTCAATAGCATTCGAACGCAACGGGGCAAGGAGCCTGCGGTTCATAGGATCCCGCCTTCCGGCACTGTAGGGGTTAAAGGCACCGACGTTGTCGGCCATATATTCCCGCAACTGGGCGGCAGGGGTATAAGTAATGGATGGAAAAGGATGTCGCGCATTTCTGCGCTGGGCGCTTCCGGTCTCGGTATTTGGGCTGTACCGGCAAAAATCGTTGCAGCAGTAAAACAGTTGGTAATCGGAAAAAGAAGGATATCGGGCCATCGTGTTGCCGGAGACGAAAAACTGGTTGTCCCTGTTTTGCAGTAAATCAAAATTGAAAAAAGGGCCACAGTAACTGCTTCTGGCAATGGCATGGTTGCCGACAAAGTTCCCAAAAACATCGTGAAAGGCGCTTGTATTGGAGGGGCTGAACCCGGCCCCGTAATAGACCTGTATGAGGGGGTCCCATAGTAGGTTATTCGAGTACTCGAGCCGGAATGGGCGGGTCAGACAGGTCTGGTCGCCGGGTTTTTCTCCGGATTCTTCGCAACTGATTTCAGGCATTCGGCCGCCTATGCGGTTCCAGAGGTTGTGGTGCAGGCTTATGCTGTCTTTGGGGTGTTCTGCCGTAGAGTAATTGATCAGCATTCCGCCAAGGTCAAAATGTCCGCCAAGGGTTTCTGCAAGCATACAATTGGACAGGGTGATGCGGGAAGATCTTGAAATCTGTACGCATTCGTCAATCGCATTGGCAAAAGAACATTGGTCTATAATGACGTCGCGTGCCCCGTCGAGGCGTAGGGCATCATCGAGCACCCAGCCCTTGCCCGGCCTTAGGCTTTCTTGCCCCGGCCTGGAGTTCACATGCCGGATGATGACATTCCGGGCCTTGCCTGCAGGCTCGTAGAAATCGTCCAGGATTATCCCCCGGACGATTATTCCGCCCGGAGAGGTTTGTCCTGCAATATAACAATCTCCCCAGGTTACTTCTGCGGCACAATCAATTACCCCGCTGACGGCGAAGAGGATGTATTTGGGCCCCTGCCGGCTCAAAGCATCGTTGAGCGAACCCGGTCCTGAACAGTTGAGGTTAGTGACGTAATACACCGTGCCGCCCCTGCCACCGGTGGTCGAAATGGCCCCAAATCCTTCCGCTCCGGGGAAAGCAGGGATTTGGGCTGAAATGGTTGTCGTGGCGACCCCGCAGAACAGCATAAAAAGGAAGCGAGCCATCATTTTTATTTTTTTGCGCTTTCTGAACCGGATTCCTGCTTCAACGCTCTAATCACCTCCAGCATTTTAGGGCCACCGTGCTTCCCGACCGACATACTGGTGAGGTAAGGGGCATGCGGAAGGGCTTTCTTTTTATCGAAAAAATCGGGCTTGAGGATATAACCCATCGCATCCATGGCAAGGCCGAGAACAAACCGGGGCCCTTCCTTGTCCATGAGTTTTTTTGATTCAAAACTGTAGTATGGGGAACTCTCGCCTGGATGGGTAACAAACTGCGCATTCCCGATTTCAAACCAGGCAATTTCGGTAGTGACCGTCCTGCGGATTTTTCTTTTTAATACCCCAATCCTCGATAGCAGGCGAAACCCAAAAGAACTGACCGGCATTTCAAAAACCCGACTTCGGTAATCAATCACCGGGTTTTGTACCATTTTGCCATCGTGGAGGGCCTGCAGGGCAACTTTTGCAAGTTCAACGCCCTTATCGTGGGCATTTTCGAAGGTGGCTTCTCCTACGGGCTGTACCCAGCCGCCGATTGCGCCTTGCAAAAATACATTTACCCCACCAACTTCTTGGTCTAAGTAAGCGTACAAACCGCCGACATAGTCTGCCGAGATGAGTTTCAATTCCGGGCCGAGCAGGGTAGGGTGGCAGGCAAAATTCGTAAGGGTGGCGATGGATTTGCCTTCATCATCCAGAAACTGCAGAGCGGTAACCGAGCGGTCAATTTCTTCCGGCAGGGAAATATTGAATACCCATCCTTCGCCATGCTCGCTCAGCCCGTAATGGGCGGTGGCCGGACGTCGTTGGTGCCAGGCCTCAACAATTTTCCGGGCAGCCATGTCCGTGAGCAATTCCATATAGGGCTTCTGAACACCGGAAGAGAAGCGGTTTCGCCCCCAGAGTCCGACTACGTCCGGCCCGAGATGGGTATGGGTAGAAGAAACCACAATATTTCCAGGGTTAAAATTGGCCGAGGGCAGCAGTTTGGCTACTTTTTGGCGGATGATTTCCACTTCGGGGTGCATGAGTCCGATACAATCAAGGGTAAGCAAGGCTACGGATCCGCCCTGGCCGGTTATGACGACTGCTTTTGCGTAAAGGGAATCATGTACTCCGGCCGACATTCCGGCGCCTCCATAACCGGCCAGATAACAGGCAGTGAGTGGGGTGATGGAGCCGCTGGCCGCTCCAACCCTTAAACCCGTTGCCGGAGATTGGGCCAAAAGGCCGGTTTTACTCCCGATAAATAGGGCAAATACAACCACCAAAATATTAATAAAACGGTATCTATTTAGCAGGTCATTGCCTTGGGAAATAATATTTGGTATTCGTGCATTTTGTATGCGCGTCCGCGCACACAAAATGCACGAATACCAAATAAAATCCTTCGCGGCGAAGCCGCAGATACCCTTGGTAAATAAATACAAAAAACGACTCCCTGCTTTCATTGATGAATAATTATTGGTTTACTGAAGACTTGTTTGCTGCATACAAATTACTCCTCAGCGTTATCCGGAAATTCCTGCCCGGGCCGCTGACACCTGATGCAAAGACGCGGTAGTTGGTATCGAACAGGTTCTCGCAGGCAAGCTGGAGGTCCAGCCGGGGGTGAAGGCTGTAGCCTATGCGGAGGTTAAGGGTATTCCAGGCGGGCATTCCGTCGGGGGTGGCGTAGCGCTCATTGTCTTCTGCGTTGAGCAGGTAGTCCTTGATATCTTTCCTGCCATTGAAAACCCACCAGGCCTCAGCCTGGAATTTTTGGGCGTCGTAGCGCAGGGAAATCTGCCCAAAAAGGGGCGGAATGTGATCGAGCGGCCTGTTGCCACTGTCTTCCAGGATTCGGCCCCGGGTGTAGGTGAGCGTACTCCGCAAGGTCCATGCGGGTGTAAATAGTACATCCAGGCCGGTGTTGAAGCCGGTAATGAATGCCCTGCGGTTGTTCTGACTGGCCATCACCCTGCTCATGATCCCATCGTATCTGACGCTGTCCTTTCCGTTAAATTGAAAAGGCTCCAGGACGATGGCATTGGTGAGGTGGGTGTAAAACCCCGCTGCCTGCCATTTTATGGATTTCCCCAACCATTGTTGCAGGTTTAGTTCTCCATTGGCGGTATGTTCCGGACGAATATCCGGGTTAGGGACAATGAGCATTCCGGGTACGGTTTCGAAAACTTTGGCAAGGTCGTCCACATTGGGTGCACGGAAACCGGTGGAGAGGGATAATGCGGCTCGAGTGCGGTCATTGGGCAGAAAAACGAGCCCCAGCGCACCGCTAAGGGCATGGTTGCGCTGGCTGGCGCTCCGGTATGGAAAAGGGAAGAAGGCATCTTCTCCAAAGTCGGCGTCGAGGGTGATAAAATTGAACCGGAGGCCGGCATTGGCTATCCACTGTTCGGAAAGTTTGATTTTGTCCTGGCTGTAGAAGGCAAAACTGTTCATCGTGCTGCCATCGCGCGGGTAACGCGTATCGGAAGGCGATTTTGTGCCGTTTATCACATCTGTAAAGTACGCTGAAGATCCAACCTGGTTGAGGTAGGCCTCGGCGCCCAGCACCAGTTCGTGGCGACGGATGTTTTTTACCCCGCTCATTTCTATGGAAGCTACCCGCACATCTTCGAACTGGCTTTTTCTGGCATTGTTGCCAAACCTGCGGGAATGGCGGCTTTCCCTTGCAATCTGATAGGCGGCAATCACGCTGGTGCTGTTAAAAAAACGCTCCGGCCGGTTGTCGTTCAGGGCGTAACTGAGCAATAGGCGTTCCTCCGGACCATAATACCATTCTGCAAAGCGGGGCACGAGGCTGGAACTGACTTCAGAAAGACGGTCGTAGCGCGGCACGTCAGAACTGTTTGAATACTGTAGGTTGAGGGTGTGGGAAATAAACTGACCCGGCTGGTACCGAAATTTTTGCATGAAATCATATTGGGAATAAGCAGTGCCCACCTGCCGGTCAGGGTCAGGGTTGCGCAGGGCAATATCCCGGTTTCCTTCCCTTGCGGCATAGATCAGGCGTTTCCCAAAATCCGGATAGGCTTCTTTCCGCACACTGCCCTGTATAAGATCCCCAAAATCGGAAAAGGTAAAACTGCTCAGGCTGGCAAAGGATTTGCCGCCGAGGTTAATATCCGCATGGGCAGTTTTTTCTGCTGTTGCGGAACTGTAGCGGATAAAGGCATTTCCTCCGGTCGTCCCAGTCTCCGGGTTTTTGGTCGTAAAGTGCATGACCCCTCCCAGGGCATCGCTGCCATAGCGTACGGATGCCGGGCCGTAGAGGATTTCCAGTTTTTCCAGTATGGAATTATCAATGCGCAGGACATTCTGTAGGTGCCCGCCACGGAATATGGCGTTATTGAGCCGCACACCATCAATATGAATTAAAACTTTATTCGCTTCGAAGCCGCGTATGATCGGGCTTCCACCCCCTCCCTGACTGCGTTGTACCAGGATATTCCCCGTGTTTTGCAGCACATCGGCCGAGGTTGGTGCATTTTGCCAGGCAATCTGCTTTTTTCCAATGATTTGCACCACCTGGGCAAGCTCTCTTTTAGGAGAAGAAAAACCGGTGGCCGAAATAACAATCTCGTCCAATGAGACCTTTAATGCGCTGGTATCGGTTTCCTGAGCCTTCAGCAAAGTGCCTACGCTTACTAAAAGGGCAATCAGATATATTTTATTCATAAATGGAACAAGTCTATTTTTCGGCGCTTCGCGCCAAATAATGTTTTGAGGTCGTGTAAAAAGTATTTTTATGGCGCTTTGCGCCAAATTTAAGTTTGAAACCGACGTGTTTTTCATGAT
>JBMOJO010000363.1:0-3123 GCA_049315745.1 Saprospiraceae bacterium
CCCCACGGCCTTGGCCATGCCCTGGGGCTGGACGTACACGATATGGAAGGGCTGGGCGAACAATACGTCGGCTATCAGCCCGGACTGGAACGCAGCAAGCAGTTTGGGCTGAAATCCCTCCGCTTCGCAAGAACATTGGAGCCTGGATTCGTCCTGACGGTCGAGCCCGGCATCTACTTTATCCCGCAGCTTATAGATATCTGGCAAAAAGAGGGGAGGGCAAAAGATTTTATCCGGTATGATAAACTGGAAGCTTTCCGGGACTTCACGGGCATTCGCATCGAAGATAATATCGTAGTTACCGAAGCGGGTTGCCAGGTATTAGGGATGGGGATCCCCAAGCAACTGGAAGAAATCGAGGCTATTCGTATAGGGGGATAAGCGTCTTTTGCCACCTGTAGTGGGAAATCGTTCTTTTTAGGAGTTGTGTAAAAAGGTTTTTGCCGCCTTCGGCGGCGGAATATTCTTCTGAGAGACGCGTCATTTTCACGATTTCGCGAAGCGAAATCGCGAAAATGAGGCGTCTATCAAAACATTATTTGGCGCGAAGCGCCGTAAAAAACCTTTTTACACAACCCCACACCCCCTAAAAATACAATTTGGCGCGAAGCGCCACGAAAATACTTTTCGCACAACCCCATGAAAGGGTGAGGCCGAGGTGACTTTCATGGTTTTGCGCAGCAAAACCATGAAAATCAACTCGGCCTCGAAATAATAGGAGGCAGCATCTTCCGGCACGCCCCCACTTTTGAAATTACATCATTCCGGGCATACCCCCGCCACCCGGCATTGGAGGCATGGCAGACTCTTTCTCGGGCTTGTCGTTGACGACACACTCGGTGATGAGTACCATTCCGGAGATGGAAGCTGCATTTTCAAGGGCGATACGTGTCACTTTTGTCGGATCAATGACACCGGCCTTTTTCAAATCCTCGTATTTATCGGTGCGGGCATTATAACCGAACGCCCCTTTGCCGTTGAGTACTTTCTGAAGGACAACAGAGCCTTCGACGCCGGCATTTTCGGAGATCGTTCGCAGAGGAGCTTCGAGCCCTTTTCGGACGATTGCCACGCCGATGGTTTCATCTTCGTTAGCACCTTTGAGGTTGCGGATGGCAGCGATTGCACGGACGAGGGCTACACCGCCGCCGGGCACGATACCTTCCTCGATGGCCGCGCGGGTAGCATGCAGGGCGTCGTCCACGCGGTCTTTTTTCTCTTTCATCTCCACTTCCGTTGGTGCGCCCACGTAGAGGACTGCCACGCCACCTGCCAACTTGGCAAGGCGTTCCTGAAGTTTTTCGCGGTCGTAATCGGAAGTAGTCGTTTCGATCTGCTGCTTGATCTGGTTGATCCTGGCCTTGATTTGTTCCGGGTCGCCTTTTCCGTTGATGACAGTCGTATTGTCCTTGTCGATCTGGATCTTTTCGGCAACGCCGAGCAGGCTCAGGTCGGCATTTTCCAGCTTATAGCCTTTTTCTTCGGAAATGACGGTTCCACCGGTGAGGACGGCAATATCTTCCAGCATTGCCTTGCGCCGGTCGCCGAACCCGGGGGCCTTGACGGCTACCACCTTGAGGCTGGCGCGGAGGCGGTTGACCACCAGTACGCCCAGGGCCTGGCTTTCAATATCTTCTGCGATAATCAGCAATGGGCGGCCGCTGCCGATCACTTTTTCGAGCACCGGCACAATGTCGGCCATGTTCGAAATTTTCTTGTCTGTAATGAGGATGAACGGATTTTCGTATTCCGTCGTCATATCCTCGGCATTGGTAATAAAGTAAGGAGAAAGGTAACCGCGGTCGAATTGCATTCCGAGCACCTCTTTGACATACGTTTCGGTACCTTTAGCCTCTTCGACGGTGATGACGCCGTCTTTGGATACGCGCTTCATCGCATCGGCGATCAGTTCGCCGATTTCATCATCGTTATTTGCGGAAATGGCCGCTACCTGACGGATTTTTTCGAATTCGTCCCCGATTTGTTCGGACTGTTCGCGCAGGGACTCTACAACCACGCGTACAGCTTTGTCAATCCCGCGCTTGAGATCCATCGGATTAGCGCCGGCAGTCACATTTTTGAGGCCGGCGTTGATCAGCGCCTGTGCCAGCACCGTTGCAGTAGTGGTACCGTCTCCGGCGATATCCGAGGTTTTTGAAGCGACCTCTTTCACCATCTGCGCCCCCATGTTCTCGACTGCATCTTCGAGCTCGATTTCTTTTGCTACGGTCACACCGTCCTTGGTAATTTGTGGTGCGCCGAAGCTTTTCTGAATGACTACATTGCGCCCTTTAGGGCCGAGCGTAACCTTTACCGCGTTGGCCAGTGCATCCACGCCATTACGGAGTTTTTCCCGGGCATCCCGGTCAAAGCTGATTTCTTTTGCCATATTTTGTTGTTGTTTGAAAGCGAGAAAAAAAAGGTTGGGAATCAGGAAAGGACGACGAGGATGTCGTCTTCGCGCATAATCAGCAGCTCTTCTCCGTTGAAATTAAACTCCTGGCCCGCGTACTTGCCGTACAATACAACGTCACCGACCTGGACGGTCATCATATTGCCATCCTTTCCCGGGCCAACTGCGATTACTTCGCCCCGTTGTGGCTTTTCCTTTGCAGTGTCCGGGATAATAATCCCTCCTTTGGTCTTCTCTTCTGCACTCGCCGGCTTTACGACTACGCGATCATTAATTGGCTTCATATTTATCAGGTTTTGTGAATTAAAAAATATCACCCATCTACCCGCACAGGACGTGCCAAACGCAACAAGGTGACAAATTTTCAGTTGCAGACTGACAGAATGTGTGCATGGTGTTTTGAACGGCCTGCGGCTTACTCGAGGGAAAGGATTTGGCGTCTGTTGTTCTTGCCGGTCAAGGAGTGGGCACTACGACGACTTTTCGGTGGCGCGCGAGGAATCCGGACCCCTGCCCGGGGGGTGATCCTATAAGGGGAAGATGGTTTGCTCCAGCGAGGAAATCTGATTCCCTACAGGAGGTGCGAGGCGTGATCATCCGACGCCTTTCGCAAAGGCATAGTCAGAAAGCACGCGGGTTGTATAAAAAGTCTGGGGTTGTGTAAAAAGGTTTTTGCCGCCTTCGGCGGCGGAATATTCTTCTGAGAGACG
>JBMOJO010000084.1:0-13817 GCA_049315745.1 Saprospiraceae bacterium
GCATAATCACCCGCCTGCATGTCGGAAGGGTGTACGGCAATCCCATAACCATCGTTGTTGCCGGAAGGCAGAATGAAATCCCCTTTCGATACAGGCCCGGCGACCTTTACCCTTACCTGGCCCATGAAGGAAATTTGCTCGAACTGATCTTCCATATTCTTCTCCGGCAAATTGCCCAGCAGGATGGGGGCCCGGGATACCACCAGGAAGTGGCTTGCCCCATTGTCTGTATTTCTGGATACCAACCCACCTTTGACCCCAACAATCATTCCGGGTTCCATGGGAAACTCGCCCGGTGCCCGCTGCAACCATTCTGCATAGTCGGCAAAACCGGAGTGATATACCACACCGGCCTCCTTGTTTGTTTCGGTTGACCAGACAATGGATTGGGCCAGTAAATTCGCCAATTCGGTCGCCAGGCCGGCTGCACCGGCATATTTAGGTACCGCCCCACTGGTTCCACACGGGGCCTCGGCTGCATTTGCAACCGCGGCCGCAGTCCAGGTGCCTACACGTATGCCCAAACTCGTACCTGAAAAAGCATACTGGGCCACTGCATGCTTGTACTTGTAATAATCCTTGACTTCCTGGCTGTTCTGCCCCTCGATTGCGCCCCAGGAATGGCTTATATCGTCACCGAAAGTCATAAAATTATTGGCCGTAGAACGGGGACCATTGACCTCGATCAATATCCCGTTGGTACTCCCGCTGACATTCAATACATAGTTGCCGGTGGTATCCGATACGGGGCCTTTTACCCCGCCCTGGATTTTGAACTGTCCGCCTTTGGTAATGCGGATGCGCTCCACATGATTGGTCTTGATCACCAGATCCTGGTCGTCCCGGGTGCCTACATAATGAAATGGAGGCTTGCTCAGGCTGTTTCCGGTAAAGGAGGCCAAAAGCTATCTCCGGCGCGCCACCTTCCCCCCGCTGGAAATCCAGGTTGACAGTATGCTGTACGTGGCCCTGAAAGCCCAGGGCAATTATCGGCAAGCCCTGGAATACTATGAGGCCTTCTCTAAAAAACAACGGGAAGTCATCAACGAAAAGGAAACCCAAAAACTTAACGAAATCACTGCCAGGTACGACCTGGAGAAGAAAAACCTGCTGATCGGCAAACAAGAAGCAGAGTTGCGCTCGGCAATGCGGGCCAACAGGGTCAATCTGCTCCTCATCGCCTTACTCCTTTCCTTACTGCTTTCTGTCGCATTCACCTACCTGCGCGAGCGCAATTTCCGTACGCGTTTGTTTATCAAGGAGAAAGCGGCAGATACCCAGATTTCGGCGCTTCGGAAACATATCGAAACCCAAAAGGAACCGGACAGGGAAACCCTGAACATCGTCCCGGCCACAGCATCCGCCCTCCAACCGGAAACGGTGGAACCCGTTCAGGAGAAGTCGCTTTTCCTGTACAACCGCATCCTCGAACTGATCCTGAAAGAAAAACTGTACCTCAATCCCGAGCTCGACCAAAAATTCTTCGTCCAGCGCCTGAGTACCAATAAAGCTTATCTCTATGACGCCATCAGCACCCACGGAGATGCCAATTTTAAAGGAATGATCAACAGGTTCCGTATTGATGAGGCCAAAACAGTCATAAAATCAATGGTAGATCAAAAAAAATCGATCCAATACGAATCCGTTATGCACCTTTCCGGGTTTAATTCCAAATCTACTTTCTATCGCCTCTTTAAAGCCCAAACGGGCCTGACCCCCTCGGAGTATGCCGAGGAATACGAAAAAGACCGGGCAAAACAAAGTTGATGTAAGATGCTGCAATCCGACCATAGATGATCCAAAGGCTAGCACATATATATTTCGCCGCGAGCAGCCTGGGAGGCAGAGGGGTGTTCACTTCAGCCGCCATTCCCGAGGGTACGGTACTGGAAATCTGCCCGGTCATCGTGCTGCCGCCCGAAGAGGTGCCTGCTATCCATGGCACCAGACTCCACGATTACTACTTCTCTTGGGGATGGAACGACGACCAATGCGCGATCGCCCTGGGGTTCGGCTCCCTCTACAACCACGCCTACGAACCCAACGCCCGCTATCTGGTGGACATTGACGACGAAACCCTGGAAATTATCGCGCTGCGGGATATTGCGCCTGGAGAGGAAATTACCGTAAGCTACAACGGCGACCCCGGGGATAAAACACCCGTCTGGTTTCACCCCGATATAAAACAAATCCCCCGCTAGCCCAGTAACTGCAGACAGTCTTGCAGGCTATCCCTCCAGTAAGGGACGGGCAACGGAAAGGTTTCCTTGAATTTGGACTTGTCCATTACACTATAGGCAGGCCGGCGGGCAGGGGTGGGAAATTCGGCACCGGCAATCGGGACGACGGCACAGGGTACCCCCGACAAGTCAAACACGGCGCGGGCAAAATCGAACCAGCTGCACACCCCCTCATTGGAATAATGATAAATACCCGTCGGACAGGCTTCGCCTTGCAGGCCACATGCCACAAAACGCGCAACCGATGCCAGGTCGCGCGCATAGGTTGGGCTCCCGATCTGGTCGCTCACCACCCGGACTTCCCCGCGCTCCCGGCCAAGGCGCAACATCGTCTTCACAAAATTATGGCCAAAGCCAGAATATACCCAGGACGTACGCAGGATCAGCGTGAGCGGGTTTATCCGGAGCGCCGCAAGGTCCCCCGCAAGTTTGGTGCGGGCATAAACCCCCTGCGGAAGCGTCGGGTCGTCCTCCCGCAGCGGCCGGTTCACGGTGTTATGATACACGTAATCTGACGAGAAATGGACGAGTGTGGCCCCCGCCCGGGCACAGGCCGCTGCAAGCTCGGCCACTGCGTGATGGTTGATACGCTCCGCCCGGGCCGGCTCCGACTCTGCCCTGTCCACCGCCGTATAAGCCGCACAGTTGATACAGACCTCTACCCGATGTTCCTTGAAATAGGTTTGTACCGCCCCGGGCACCTCCAGGTCGAGCTGCTCCCGGCTTGCAAAAATCCAGCGAACATCGTCCGCGGCACGGGCAATCGCCTGTAACTCGCGCCCGACTTGTCCATTTGCCCCCGTGACCAGGATATGCTTCATGTGATAGGGTATGTCAGACTTGTTGAGAAGCGTCGGCGAAAAGGGAGAAAAGCGGCAGGTTCCGGTCTTTTTCCGAACAGCGGACCTCCTCGCGCGCAAGGCCCCAGTCTATATTGAGCATGGGGTCGTCATAATAGATCCCGCCTTCGTGCGCGCGGGAGTAGTAATTATCGCACTTATAAAAAAATTCGGCGTAGGGACTCAGGACTGCGTAACCATGCGCAAACCCCCTCGGAACAAACAACTGCCGCCTGTTGGCCGCACTGAGCCGGATCCCGAACCACTGGCCGAAAGTTGGGGAACCCCTCCGGATATCCAGGGCAATATCCATGACCTCTCCTTCCAGGACGCGCACGAGCTTCGCCTGCGCGTAAGCGCCGGACTGGTAATGCAGGCCCCGCACTACACCGTATGACGAGCGCGCCTGGTTGTCCTGCACAAAATTTACCTCGATACCCGCTGCCAAAAACGTTTTTGCATTGAACGCCTCGTAAAAATACCCCCGCTCGTCTTCCCATACCTTTGGCTCAAAAACCAGTAACCCGGGAATGGGCGTCTCGATAAAAGCCATAGCCCCTATTTTTTTCTGAAGAACAATAAAATTGGTACGCCCTGAAAGTTGTACATGGCCCGCATCCGGTTCTCCAAAAAGTTCTTGTAGTTCTCCTTGACGTGTTCGGGATAGTTGCAAAAAAAGGCAAATGCCGGGTAGGCCAATGGCAACTGGGTGACGTATTTGATCTTGACGAATTTCCCCCGGTGTGCCGGCGGGGGGGTCTTTTCAATGATCGGCAGCAGCCGTTCGTTCAGCTCAGAGGTTTTGATTTTTTGCTGGCGCGCTGCATAAACATCCAGCGCCACCTCTACCGATTTGAATATTCGCGTCTTGTCCTTTGCAGAAATAAATAAAACCGGGACGTCGGTAAACGGTGCGATGCGCTCGTGAATCTCCTTCTCCACGTCCCGTGCCGTATTTGTCTCCTTTTCTGCCAAATCCCATTTGTTCACCAAAATCACGATGCCCTTGTGCCGCTTTTGCGCCAGCCGGAAAATACTGACGTCCTGCGTCTCCATGCCCGTCTGCGCATCAATCAGCAACAGGCACACATCGCATTCCTCGATGGCGTTGATCGCCCGCATAACCGAATAAAATTCGAGGTTTTCGTGCACTTTGCCCTTCTTTCGTATCCCGGCAGTATCCACCAGGACAAACTCCATGTCGAATTTCTTGTAATGGGAATGGATGGCATCCCGGGTCGTGCCCGCAACTTCCGTGACGATGTGGCGCTCCTCCCCTAAAAGCGCATTGGTCAGGGAGGATTTGCCGACATTGGGTTGGCCGACAATCGCAAATTTGGGCAAGCTATCGCCGTCGGATGTTTCCTCGGCGATATTTTCCACCACAGCATCGAGCAGCTCGCCCGTACCACTGCCCGTAAGCGAAGAAAGAAAAAACGTCTGCTCAAAACCCAGGCCCCAGAATTCGTTCGCCTCAAAAAGCCGTTGGCTGTTGTCCACCTTATTCACGGCCAGCATGACCGGTTTTTTGGAACGGCGCAGCAAGTCTGCCACCTCCTCGTCCAGATCGGTGATCCCGGTAGTCACATCCACCATGAAAATCAATACCGCCGCCTCTTCCACGGCAATTTTCACCTGCGAGCGTATAGCCGATTCGAATACATCCGCAGAATGGAGCACAAACCCGCCCGTATCCACCACCGTGAAATTCTTCCCGTTCCAGTACGAGTTGCCGTACTGCCTGTCGCGCGTTACCCCCGAGACGTTGTCAATAATCGCCTGTCGCTCGCCGATCAAGCGGTTGAAAAGCGTTGACTTTCCTACGTTGGGCCGCCCAACAATCGCCACAATATTCCCCATTTCCTGTTTTTTTCGCCACAAAGATAGGCAAAAGTAAAAGGCTTTCGAAACAGACTTTTCAAAGGGAAGCAACTGCGCGATTGCGCGATGTCCCGCAGATAAGGCCTTGTAGGTACGCCGAAGGCCCAAAATGCCAAGAACAGCCGGTCTGTTGCGGTGCGTTGTCCCGGTGGGAAAAACAGCCATTTTTGACCCACGAGAACATCGGCACAACAAGCCTAATACAGGTACCCCAGCCTTTTCAGCATCAGTTCGTCGTCCCGCCAGTTTTCTTTCACTTTGACAAAAAGCTCCAGAAAAACTTTTTTTTCGAGGAATTTCTCGATTGCAAGCCGCGCCTCGGTACCCAGTTTCTTGATGCTTTCCCCGTTTTTTCCGATCAGGATGGGCTTTTGCGTCTTGCGCGACACAAAGATCGTCGCAGCGATGCGTACCAGGGGCAGCCCCTCCCGGGTCGTTTCCCCTTCCTTGAACGATTCCACAATAACCTCAACAGAATACGGGATCTCCTGATGGTACAGCAAGAGGATTTTTTCCCGGATAATCTCACTTACAAAAAAACGCTCGGGGCGGTCGGTCAGCTGATCTTTTGGGAAGTATTCAGGCCCTTCCGGCAGGTACTGCAAAATCAGCTCCAGCAGCTTTGCCGTATTGACCGCATGAAGCGCCGAAACAGGTACGATCTCCTCAAAAGGGCATTTTTCCTTCCAGGACAAGATCAGGGCAGCAAGGGCCTCCTCACCGATCAGGTCGGTCTTGTTGAT
This sequence comes from Saprospiraceae bacterium, assembly GCA_049315745.1. Lineage (GTDB taxonomy): Bacteria > Bacteroidota > Bacteroidia > Chitinophagales > Saprospiraceae > JADJPL01. The sequence goes on from JBMOJO010000084.1 coordinate 5,704, forward strand.
AATCAGAAAACGCGGAACTTTAATCCTGCGCAGCAATTCCAGCAGTGGGTCATCGGCAGAATATGGCTCGCCGGGCTCCGTGACCAGCAGCATCAGGTCTGCATCCTCAAAAGAGGCGCGCACGAACGCATTCATCGCCTGCTGCATGCGGTATGCCGGCTGGTCAATCATACCTGGCGTATCAGAAAAAACCATCTGAAAGCTTTCGCCGCTCAATATGCCCAATATCCGGTGCCGCGTCGTTTGGGGTTTTGCCGTTATAATGGACATACGCTCGCCGACCAGGGCGTTCATCAGGGTAGATTTTCCAACATTCGGACGGCCAACGATGTTAATGAATCCGGATTTGTGCATATTTTGGCAGCATTATATATAGGAGGGCCCAAAATGGGAATACCCCGGGGTCCCGAATCCAAAAATACGGCTTTTTCGGGGACCTGATCTTATTTTTGTCCATGTACCCGCGAATTTTAACCCCCGGCCCAAAATCCAGGACACTTGCTTAATCCTTCACGATATGAACCAAAAGAAAATTCCCTGGCTGTTTGCCCTGGCCACACTGTCCCTTAGTTGCAGCACAGAAATTGACCTCGAGGCTCCGGCGGCTGATATCCCCGTAGTCTATGGCCTGATCTCCAAACAGGATACCGCCCATTATCTGCGGATCGAGAAGGCCTTCCGCACCGACGGGGCAGATGCTGCGGCAATTGCCCAAAATACAGCCGCCCTCTACTACGACAATCTCCTCGTCCGACTCGAAAAACAGCCCGGGGGCCAAAGCTTTGAAATGGTGCGGGTGGACGGCAACCGCGAAGGCTATCCCAGACAGGAAGGCCCTTTCGCTAAAGCGCCCAACTACCTTTATAAAATCCCTGCCCGAGCAATCAACCTGCGCGGCGGAGAACAACTGCTGCTCCGCATTGACCGCGGCAGCGGGCTGCCCGTCGTAACGGCCACAACTGAAGTCCTGGGCGACCTCAGCCCCCGGGAAATCAGCCCTCCGAACCCCGTAAGTATGGGCTACGACCGGCAGGTGGCCTTTGGCTGGTCCGCACCCCCTGCCGCAACGGTCTTTGACCTCAGGCTCATCGTCCGCTATCGCGAAAATTCCGTGCAGTCCCCGAATACTTTCGTCCCAAAAATGGCCGAATGGACGGTCAGCAAGGAAATCCTCCGGGAGGACCCCGCCGCCGAACGCATCACCTACCAAATAGAGGGCATTGCGTTCTACCGCTTCCTCGCCGCAGCGATTACCCCCAATCCCGCCCTGCGCAGAATCTTCGATGGCCTCGATATCGTCATCACCGGCGGGGGCAGGGAATTCTACGAATACCTCAAGGTTGCCCGTGCAAATACCGGCCTCACCAGCAGCCAACTCACCCCTTTCTATTCCAACCTCTCCGAGGGCAGGGGCATTTTCGCTTCCCGGACCTCCGCCGTGCGGACAGGCCTCCAGCTCAGCTCCGAATCCATGGACTCCCTCCGGCGCGGCAGTATTACCAAAAATTTGAATTTTCAATAAATACAACCCGGCTATTTTGTCAGTTGGGCCGCCCAAACGTATAAAATACCTGAAGAAATGACAGGAAAAGGCGAAAAAAACGGCCAATGGCATATTGCTTGAGGGTTAAAAGGAAAATCATCTTTTTAGATACGCAAAATAAATTCGAATACACATGGGCAAAATTATCGGGATAGATCTCGGGACCACCAACTCTTGTGTTGCTGTAATGGAAGGCAACGAACCGGTGGTCATCCCAAATGACGAAGGCAAAAGGACGACGCCCTCCGTGGTCGGCTTCCTGGAAAGTGGTGAACGGAAGATCGGCGACCCTGCAAAACGGCAGGCCATCACGAACCCCGTCCGTACGGTCTCCTCCATCAAACGCTTTATGGGTCAGCGCTTCTCTGAAAGCCAGACTGAGGCTTCCCGCGCAGCCTACAAGGTCGCCAAAGGCGATAACGACACGGTAAGGGTGGACATTGGCGGCCAGTTCTACAGCCCCCAGGAAATTTCCGCCATGATCCTTCAAAAAATGAAAAAGGTGGCAGAAGATTTCCTCGGGCAGGAAGTGACCGAGGCCGTAGTCACCGTTCCGGCCTATTTCAACGACTCCCAGCGCCAGGCCACCAAGGAGGCAGGCCAAATCGCAGGGCTCAATATCCGCCGGATCATCAACGAGCCGACGGCGGCGGCCCTGGCATACGGCCTCGATAAGCGCAATAAAGATATGACCATCGCCGTCTATGACCTCGGCGGAGGGACTTTCGATATCTCTATCCTCGAAATGGGCGGCGGCGTCACAGAGGTCAAGTCCACCAATGGCGATACCCACCTCGGTGGCGATGATTTCGACCGCGTTATTATTGATTGGCTGGCAGATACGTTCAAAGGCCAGGAAAATACCGATCTGCGCAAAGATCCCATGGCGCTCCAACGCCTCAAGGAAGCTGCCGAAAAAGCTAAAATCGAGCTCTCCTCCGGCATGGAAACCGAAATCAACCTTCCCTACATCACCGCCGTAGATGGCGTGCCCAAACACCTGGTCACCAAACTCTCCCGTTCAAAGTTCGAACAACTGATTGACAACCTCGTCACCAGGACCCTCGAGCCTTGCCGGAAAGCCCTCTCCGATGCCGCCCTCAGCACCGCCCAGATTGACGAGGTCATCCTGGTGGGCGGCTCTACCCGTATCCCCCGTATCCAGCAGGCCGTAGAGGAATTCTTCGGCAAAAAACCCAACAGGGGGGTCAACCCGGACGAAGTCGTGGCAATCGGCGCGGCAATCCAGGGCGGCGTGATCACGGGCGAAGTCAAGGATATGCTGCTGCTCGATGTAACCCCACTCTCCCTGGGGATCGAGACAATGGGCGGGGTCTATGATGTAGTTATCGAAGCAAATTCTACCATCCCGACCAAAAAGACCAAAACCTACTCCACCGCAGCCGACAGCCAGCCCTCCGTGGAAATCCACGTGCTCCAGGGCGAGCGCCCGATGGCCCGCGACAACCGGACCGTCGGCAAGTTTATCCTCGACGGCATACCCCCGGCACCACGTGGCGTACCCATGATCGAAGTGACCTTCGATATTGACGTCAATGGTATCCTCAACGTATCTGCCAAAGATAAAGGCACCGGTAAAGAACAGCGCGTGCGCATAGAAGCTTCCACCGGCCTCACCGAGGCAGAAATCGCCCGTATGCGCGCAGAGGCCCAGCAGTTTGCCGACCAGGACCGCGAAGCGCGCGAAAAAGTGGACAAACTCAACAACGCAGACTCCATGGTATTCCAAACGGAAAAACAACTACAGGAATACGGTGATAAAATCCCCGCCGACAAAAAAGCGGCCATTGAATCTGCACTCGACAGCCTCCGCAACGCCCACAAAGCCCAGGACCTCGACGCCATTGACCATGCGATGACAGCACTGAATACTGCATGGCAAGCAGCCAGCCAGGAAATGTACCAGGCGACCTCCGGCGCTAACGCCGGCCCTGATCCTGAAAATACTGCCGGCACAGGAAGCAAATCCGGCGGCCAGGCTGCCGACGATGCAACAGATGTCGAATACGAAGAGGTGGACGATAAAAAATAATCTGATGCGCCACCTATTCGCAGGTGGCGCATCAGCGTCAGCTGTCTTGTCGGGTGGTAAAAAGGTTTTTGCCGCCTGCGGCAGCACAATTTTATATTGAACCCACGCTTGATTCATTGATTTTGCGAAGCAAAATCAATAAATCAAGCGTGGGTTCAGTTGATTATTCGGCGCGAAGCGCCGAAAAAGGTTTTTGCCGCCTGCGGCAGCAGAATATTCTCTTTAGGGGTTGTGTAAAAAGTCTTTTTACGGCGCTTCGCGCCAAATTATCTTTTGATAGACACATCATTTTTGAAATTTCGCTTCGCGAAATTTCAAAAATGATGTGTCTATCAAAATAATATTTTGCCGCCGCAGGCGGCAAAAACCTTTTTACACAACCCCTAAAAATATTATTTGGCGCGAAGCGCCGAAAAGACTTTTTACATAACCCCAGATATGCTTTGGTAGGCGGGCGCAAAGACCAGCCTGCCAATCCGAAACGGAACACATCAACCAATCGCAGCAAATATCCGCTTCTTTTGAAGATCCTGCAACTCTGCAAAAAATTCCCCTGGCCGGTTAAGGACGGAGAGACGCTGGCCGTAGAGGCGCTGGCCGGTGCGCTGGCAAGGGAAGGCGCAGCGATCAGCCTTTTGGCCATGAACACTTCCCGCCACTATTTCCAAAAAGCGGCAGGCGCAGCGTGGCCGAAGGAAATGGCCCACTATCGGGAAATCCATGCCGTTCCCGTGGACAACCGGATCAGCCCCGCAGGGGCATTCCTCAACTTATTTTCCAGCGACGCTTACCATATCGCACGGTTCCGGTCAGCAGCTTTTGAGGATGCCCTGAAAACGCTTTTGAGTAGCCAGACATTCGATGTTTGTATCCTCGAAACCCTGTACCTGGCCCCCTATATCCCGATCATCAAAAAATATAGCCGGGCAAAAATCGCGATGCGGGCACACAATGTAGAACACGAGATATGGCAACGCATTGCCCATAACCTGAAGCCGGGGCCGAAGCGGTATTATTTGCGCTATCTGGTAAAAAAACTCCGGCGCTATGAATCGGAAATGCTCGCCCACTATGACCTGCTGGCCGCTATCACGGAACGCGACCTCGAAATATTCCGGGCGATGGGGTTCACGGGCAACGGGATTATCCTGCCGGCAGGGCTGGACCCCGACCACTATCCTTTCGCCGACCGCCTGCCGGAAGGGCCTTTTTCCCTGGGGTTCATCGGATCCCTGGACTGGGCGCCGAATATCGAAGGGCTGCGCCGCTTCTTAAACGAATCCTGGCCGCTGTTGCACCCGCATTTCCCCGACCTTACCCTCGAAATTGCCGGACGTAATGCGCCCGCCTGGCTCCAAGGCCTGCGTACCCCCGGTGTACGGGTACTGGGAGAAGTGGACGATGCCAAAGCCTTTATCCGCAAGCACCACCTCATGATCGCCCCCCTTTATGCCGGGGGCGGAATCAGGGTCAAAATCCTCGAAGCCATGGCCCTGGGGACCGTCACCCTCAACACAACGCTCGCCCTGGAAGGCATACCTGCCAGCGACCGCAACGAGGCACTTATCGCCGATACGCCCGAGGCCCTGCTCCGGCAACTGCGGTTCGCTACCCGGCACCCCGAAGCCCTTCAAGCGATCGCCACCCGCGCCCGTCACCTCATCGAAACGGAATTTGACCGGCAGCGCCTGGCAAAGCGGCTCATCGCCGAAATCTGAGAAAGCCCCGGGGGCTTATGCCGCCTGCGGCGGCAGAATATTCTCTTTAGCGGGGTTGTGTAAAAAGGTTTTTCACGGCGCTTCGCGCCAAATAATGTTCTGATAGACGCCTCATTTTCACGATTTCGCGAAGCGAAATCGTGAAAATGAGGCGTCTATCAGAAGAAAATTCTGCCGCCGCAGGCGGCAAAAGACTTTTTACACAACCTCGCTAAAAATATAATTTGGCGCGAAGCGCCACGAAAAGACTTTTTCCACAACCCCAAAAAATTTAATTTGGAGCAATGCGCCTGAAAAACATTTAAGCTATAATCTGATTCTACGCCGTTGCCCGCTATATTTGTGCATGGATTTCCTATTTCAAATATTTTTTTGGGCCAGCACGGCCGGAATTGCCCACAGCTATCTATTCTACCCCCTTTTGCTCAAGCTCCTGGCGAAGAAGCACCACAGCGGGAGCGATGAGGGGGCGGTACCCGACAGGCAGCCAAGGGTAACTATTCTGATGGCTGCACATAATGAAGCGCGGGTACTGGCAAAAAAACTCGACAGCATTGCCCTTTCCGGCTATCCGATGGACTATGTGGAAGTGTACCTCGGGTCGGATGGAAGTACCGACGATACCAATGCCATTGCAAATGCTTATGCTTCGAAATATCCATGGCTGCAATTTTTCCCTGCTCAGCAGCGAAATGGCAAACCCGAACTAATTAACCGACTGGCCAGGGCTGCGATTGAAAAAAAAGGCCGGGAACCCGACCACATCTTCATCATCACCGACGCCAACGTCCTTTTTACCCCGTCCACCCTGCCCCACCTGCTCCGGCATTTCACGAATCCCGCGATCGCTGTAGTGGATAGCCGGATCATCCCGGAAGGCCTGCAGCAGGAAGGGATATCTCGTGCAGAACACCGCTACATCTCCCTGGAGGGCCTGCTCAAATACCAGGAAGGCCTGATCTGGGGCGCCATGATCGGCCCCTTTGGCGGATGCTATGCCATAAGGGCCGCATCCTTTTCCCCCGTACCCCCAAACTTTTTGGTGGACGACTTTTACATCGTCCTGAAAGCCCTCGAGAAGGGCGGGAAAGCCATCAGCGACCCTGGGGCGTTGTGTATCGAAGGGGCAACACACGCCATTGGGACAGAGTTCCGGCGTAAACGGCGTATTGGCGCAGGGAATTTTCAGAATATGCGTACGTTCAGGCACCTGTGGTTTCCTCCCTGGAAAAGTGGCCTCCATTTCGCCTTTTTTTCCCACAAAGTACTGCGCTGGCTCGGGCCACACCTGCTCCTGCTCGCACTTTTTTCCACCCTGATTTTATCGCTCGGCGGAAACCGTTTGTACGGCGTTTTGTTGTTGTTTGCAGCAATGGTCATAGTCGTTGCGCCCGTCCTGGACTGGATGTTCAGGCACCTGGGCATACAACTCCTCCCACTGCGCGGCATACGCTATTTTTTGTGGATGAACGCAGCCCTGTTCATGGGCTGGATCCAATTTTTAAAAGGAATCAAAACAAATGTCTGGCAACCAACTCAACGAAACTGAACACATCCGCCTCGATCGCATCGAAGGGGCCATTGAAGATATCCGGAACGGGAAAGTCGTCATCGTGGTAGATGATGAAGACCGGGAAAACGAAGGGGATTTTATCTGTGCCGCCGAGTGTATAACACCCGAAATCATCAATTTCATGGCTACCCATGGCCGGGGGCTGATTTGCGCGCCCCTCGACGAGCGGAAAGCCGACGCGCTCGGCCTCCAGATGATGGTATCCTCCAATACCGCCCTTCACGAGACGGCCTTCACCGTAACGATTGACCTGATCGGGCACGGATGTACCACCGGAATATCGGCGTATGACCGCGCAATGGGGATCAGGCACCTGGTGCACCCCGACGCCAAACCCTCTGATTATGCGCGTCCAGGCCATATTTTCCCCCTGCGTGCCAAACAGGGCGGGGTTTTGCGGCGCACCGGACATACAGAGGCAGCGATTGACCTCGCAAGGCTCGCCGGCTTCTACCCAGCAGGCGTCCTCGTAGAAATCCTCAACGAAGACGGCAGCATGGCGCGACTGCCCCAGCTCTTCGAGATCGCCGCCCGGTTCGATATGAAAATTATCGCGATTAAGGACCTGGTCGCTTACCGGATGCGCACAGAACGCCTCGTCAAGCGGGAACTTTCCATCGCCCTGCCTACCCGCTTCGGAGCGCTGGAAGTTATTGCCTATTCCCAAATCACCTCCGGCGATGTCCATCTCGCCATCCGAAAAGGTACCTGGCAGGAAGACGAAGCCGTGCCCGTAAGGGTGCATTCCTCCTCGGAAGGCGCAGAGCTGCTGGAGCTGCTCGTCCAGGAACAGAGCAACTCCTTTGGAAAGGCGCTCGAGCGCATCGCAACCGAAGGTAAAGGCCTGCTCCTGATGATGTTCCACGGAGGAAAGGAAGAAAATACCCTGCTGGATAAACTGCGCCAAATGGAGAAATCCCTGAAAACCTCCGAGCTGCCTTTCAGGACAGAAATGTCGCAGCGCGACTTCGGTATCGGGGCGCAAATCCTGCGCGATCTCGGCATCAAACGCATGCGCCTGATCACCAACAGCCCCAAAAAACGGGTCGGCCTCGAGGGATATGGCCTCGAAGTCGTGGACCATATCCCGTTCTAATTTGTACCTAAGGTTATCTGTTTACCCGGGGTATCCGCAGCTTCGGCACGAAGAATTTTAGGTGGTGTAAAAAGTCTTTTGCCGCCTGCGGCGGCAGAATATTCTTCTGAGAGACGCGTCATTTTCACGAT
>JBMOJO010000085.1:0-13734 GCA_049315745.1 Saprospiraceae bacterium
AAGACGCCGCTATCCAAAGAATATTTCGCCGCCGCAGGCGGCGAAATATTCCTTACGCAACCCAAAAGGAACTCAAATCGCGATATTTTGCTGCATACAAGCCTGAATACCGCCTTTCAGGCTAAAGACTTCTTTATAACCAAATTTCGCTTTAAGAATTTCTGCAGCCTTTAAGCTGCGGATTCCGCTCTGGCAGGCGACTACAATGGGAAGATTATGGGGCAACTCGCTGCCTCTTTCAGCTAGTTGGCCCAGGGGCAGCAGGCGGCCGCCGAGGTTGTATTCCTGAAATTCCCAGCTTTCGCGAACGTCGAGTAGGAAAAAGGGGATACGGGAATGCGCCCATTGCTGCATTTCGACAGGGGTAATTTCTGAAACAGGATGAGATAGGATTCCGCAGGCAACTTGATAATCGTCCTCCAGGTTGCTCACCGGGAATGGAGGTTGTACGGGAATTCGAATGAGGCGTGACTGGCCACTGAGGGCGTCAAAAAGGAGGAGCTTGCCGGAGAGGGGCTCGCCGGCCCCACTGAGTATTTTGATGGCTTCATTTGCCTGCAGGCTTCCAATAATACCTGGCAAAACGCCTAGCACCCCTCCCTCTGCGCAGGAAGGCACGCTGCCGGCCTCTGGTGGCTCGGGGTAAAGATTGCGATAATTAGGCCCCCTGAGCCCATCGGGGCCTGGAAGGTTGAATACGGACACCTGCCCCTCTGAGCGAAAAACCGCGCCATATACCAGCGGTTTCTGCTGGAGCACACAGGCGTCATTAACCAGGTAACGGGTGGGGAAATTATCGCTGCCGTCGGCCACCAGGTCGTATTTTTCTATTAACTGAAGGGCATTATTGCGTTCCAGCGCAAAAGGGTAGAGGTCAAAGTGCACGTTGGGGTTGAGGTTTTGCAACCGCTGTACTGCTGCTTCTACTTTGAGCCGCCCTATATCCTCACTGCCAAACAGCACCTGGCGCTGCAGGTTGCTCAGGGCCACCCGGTCGGGGTCAATGACGCCAATCCTGCCCAGTCCGGCGGCGGTGAGGTATTGCAGCAAAGGCGCACCGAGCCCTCCTGCCCCAATCACGAGGATGCCGGCAGATTTAAGCCGGCCCTGCGCCTCCATCCCAAAGCCCGGAAGGATACCATGCCGGGCGTATCGGATTTCTTCTTCCCCTGAAAAAATATGCTTTTGTCCCATTGGGTCGAGGTTGAATGTTGATGCCGGAAAAATACCCGTTTCACGTATTGCGCCGGGATGGCTTTCCAAAAGGGAAAAAGGTCCTTTCGATGTGCCTGCCACAAGCACAGCCCCGGATCAGAGCGGATGCAGCAGTGCCGTCCGGTATAACGCGTCGCTCCGGCACCGGTGTTTTTGAATCAACCCCACACAAGGGCTGGCTCAGTGCATACCCGGCAGAGCACTTTACCGGCCTGTGCCCTTCTTCCGAACTAATGAAAAAAATCAATATATTAAAAATACTTTTGTACCTTTGTTATGGTTTGCATTTACGCGATACTGCGCTTTGCATTCCAATTCTTAATCGGTTTTTGGGATAGGCCTCTCTCAGGATGTTTTCCGGGAGAGGTTTTTTTTGCCTTGCAGCAAGGGGAAGTTTCATTTGCGTTTCATGTAATAGTAAAGTTCGTATTGGGAGCGAATAGGGATATCTCCCTGGTTTTTCTGGTAGCGGTTGTTTAGTCCGATATCGAGGATCCGGGCTTTGAGGTTGTCGCCGAGTTGGATATTCAGATAATCGAGGATTTCCTGTTTTTTCTCCGGATCATAAATCGGGAATGCAGTTTCGATGCGGTAATTGAGATTGCGGACCATCCAGTCGGCGGAGGAGAGATAGATTTTATCTTCGCCGCCATGGCAGAAATAAAAGACCCTGGCGTGTTCCAGGAACCGGTCAACGATACTGATGGCGTGGATATTCTCACTATGGCCCGGGATGCCCGGGGCCAGGCTGCAGATACTGCGCACGATAAGCCGGATTTGGACGCCTGCACGACTGGCCTCATAGAGTTTTTCGACCATGTCCCGGTCTTCGAGGCTGTTCATTTTCAGTATGATCAGGGCTTTTTTTCCTGATTTTGCTGCTGCTATTTCCTTATTGATCAAGGATTCGAGGGCCGGGCGCAGGTTAAACTTACCGACGAGGAGGTGCTCAAAATCCCGTGCGGGCTTTTGTCCGTCTTCGAGGAATGCAAAGATCCGCAATACCTCGGAGCTGAGCCGCTGGTCCGTGGTAAATAGGCCCATGTCGGTATAGACCTTGGCGGTATCTTCGTGGAAGTTGCCGGTAGAGAGGTACACATACATTTGTGGCCCTTCTTTTTCCAGCCTGCGCACGAGGGCAAGCTTGGCATGGACTTTCACGCCGGGGAGGCTGTAATGGACGCTCACACCTGCCGACTGGAGACGTTCTCCCCAATTTAGGTTGGCTTCTTCATCGAATCGCGCTTTGACCTCGACGAAAACAGAGACTTGTTTGCCGGCCTGTGCGGCTGCGATGAGGGCGTACATGATCCTGGAATTTCGGGCCACGCGGTACTGGGTGAGTTTAATATGGGTAACGCGTGGGTCGCGTGCGGCTTTTTCGAAAAAATTCAGTACTGGTTCGTAGGCATGGTACGGGAAAAAAAGCAGATGTTCCCTTCGGCGGAGCTCACCGAAAAGATCCCGGGCGCTTTCCAGCGGAGCGTATGGGAGGGGAGGCAGAGGGGGATAGCGCAACCCCTGTACCCCGAAGTCGGGGAAGCGGAAGAAGTCGGCATTGTTGTGGTAGCGCCCTTCACGAAGGGTATCGTACTTGCCCAGGTCGAAGACAGATTTGAGGAAGTCGAGCATACCATCGGGCATTTCGCGGTCGTACACCAATCTGGAAGGAGGCCCGACATGTCTTTTGATGAGGCTTTTCCGGATTTTACCGATCAGGTCGCCGGAGAATTCGTCTTCTATATAAAGCTCGGCATCGCGGGTGAGCTTGACGGAGAAGGTGTCAATAATTTCGAAACCAGGGTACATACGGCTAACGCTGTGCCGTACAATGTCGTCGAGCATGATAAAATCGAAGCGCCCGGGCGGGGAAGGCAGTGGTACGAAGCGGGGCAACTGGTCGGAAGGGATTTTTACCAGGCCATAGTAATGGGTTTTTTCGGTAGTTGCTTTGTCTGACATCCACAGGGTGAGGTACAGGGCGCCGTTATTGAGAAAGGGCCGGATCTTGTGATCAAACAGGAGGACGGGCTGTACGTAAAGCTGGAGGTTGTCCCGGAAGTAGTCTTCGACGAATTTTTTTTGTTCATCGTCGAGTTCCAGTCTGCGGCGCATAAATATCTGGTGCTGCCGGAGCTCGGGGATGATAATAGTATCAAAGATATGGCTGAAGACTTCCTGCTGCATATTGACGATACGGCGCAGCTCGCGGATGACGATCTTGGAGTCCACGTCCAGTTCCCGCTTGGTTTTGCGGCCTACCCGGAAGAGGTAGCGGTGGTAGGCCATACGTACTTTGAAGAACTCGTCGAGATTAGAGGAATAGATTGCCAGGAATTTGATTCGTTCGAAAAGTGGCACGGTGGGGTCTAATGCTTCCTGGAGGACACGGTGGTTGAAGGAAAGCCAGCTCACATCCCGGTGTATGAACGGAAGCCCCTCTTGTGCGTAGGTAATTGCCGGGATGGGTTGCCAGTTAATTTGGTCCACGGTGTTACAAGTGGTTGGTCAATACGATTGAAGCCTCAATTGAATAAACGCATTTGCCGGTCGGAGGGTTCTGTGTTGATTTTTTTCGGGGCCCTGAACGCCCAGGGGTAAGGGCTTTCGGCGAGGGTGTTGCCCAGGAAGGCGGCGAGCTCGGGAGCCTGGAGGTTATCCGGTTCATGGCAAAAGAAGAATACGCTTTGCAAGCCCATTTCGAACCACTGCCGCAGGCGGTCTGTCCAGGCCAGGATCCGGGAAAAGTCGCTGGGGTGCAGGCTGTTGCCCACGAAGCGGATGAGCACGTACGGGGCGGTGAGCCGCATGTGCAGCACGTCCCGCCGGCCTGCTACATCGGTGATAACGGTAGCTGCGCCATAAGCGCCGAGCAGTGCTCCGGCTTCCTCAAAGATACCGGGTTGTTCAAACCATTCCTGGTGCCGGAATTCTATCGCCAGGGGCAGGTTGCCCGGCCATTTTTGCAGAAATGCTTCCAAAACAGAACGCTGATCCGGGCCAAAATGAGGTGGCAACTGCAGGAAACAAGGCCCCAGGCGACGGTCCAGGTGGGCAATCGCAGCGCTGAACGCACGGATTTGCCTGCTCCCGGCCCCCAGGTCTCTGCTATGGCTTATGGTTTGGGGAATTTTCGGACAAAAGCGGAAATCTTCCGGCGACTGTTCAGCCCAGCGCATGACAGTCGCCGGTTCCGGAATGCGGTAGTGGGTGGTATTGAGTTCGATCGTATTGAACTGTGCCGCGTAGGCTGCCAGAAAGTCTTTAGGGGCGGTGCCGCGGGGATAATAGCTGCCCAGCCAGTCTTTCATCGCCCATCCTGTGGCACCGATATAGACCGGCCATGCAGCGGCACGCGGGATCCCTTTCAACGTCTGGGCATTGCCCTGAGGGTCGGGGGGCATGCTGAAATCTACGCACGCGATGTCTGGTAATTTTCCAAATTCCATGTTGAGGGTAGCTGATCCTGAACTTTAAACCGCTTTTTGGGCACGGACTTTGGCAAGGTACGGCAAAAGCGAAAAAAAATGTATTCTTTCCGTATATTCGCCATTAAATAAGCGGATAGTCCATGAGTAGAAAAAAAATTATAGCGGGTAACTGGAAGATGAATTTATTGCCCGGGGAGGGGGCGTCCCTGGCCACTCAATTGATCGAAGCCGGGTTGCCCGAGGGGGCGCATGTCGTACTTTGCCCGCCTTTCATCCATCTGCCCACCGTAGGGGCGTTGATTCACGATGTGCCCGGGTTTTACCTGGGCGCACAGAATTGCCATCAGGAGGGAGAGGGGGCTTATACCGGGGAAGTTGCGGCAAAAATGCTGCGGGCGATTGGCGTGGAATATGTAATTCTAGGGCACTCGGAGCGCCGCGAATATTTTGGAGAAAGCAACGAACTACTGGCAAAGAAAGTGGATCGTGCCTTGCAGGAGGGGTTGTCTCCAATCTTTTGTTGCGGAGAGGCGCTGGAAATCCGGGAAGCGGGCACTCATACGGAATATGTGGCCCGCCAGCTCGAAGCTTCCCTGTTTCATCTGGGGGCCACAGATTTTGAGAAAATCGCTATTGCTTATGAGCCAATCTGGGCGATCGGTACCGGGAAAACGGCTTCTCCCTTGCAGGCACAGGAGATGCACGCAGCCATTCGCACGTTGATTGCGTCGAAATATGGCCAACAGGTAGCCGCGGATACCTCAATACTCTATGGCGGCAGCGTTGGGGCCGGTAATGCGGCCGAGCTTTTCGCCCAGCCTGACGTAGATGGTGGTCTGGTTGGCGGCGCCTCGCTGAAAGCCGGGGATTTTGCCCGGATCATTGCAGCCGCAGCTGCCGGATGAGCGGAAGCGTTACGCCGCCCGGCGCTTCGGTAATGGGTTTGTCCTCAGATAGCATACTCAGCGGGTATGCCCCCCGTGCGCAGTGCGCCGTCCTTTCCCTTCCCTGTCGGCCCGCTGCAACTTGTATAATGGCACCCGAAATCTTCCTCTGTTATGAATAATATTGTTTCACAACGTTTTATCAAGTGCCATGACAAACTCCGGGAGGAGAACCGCATACGTTCCAGCCGGCAGTTCGCTATGGCGCTGGATTTTTTGCCGCAGAGCCTGAGTGAAATCCTGAAGGGCCGGCGCGATGTGACGGTCGAGCTCCTGCGCCGGGCGATAGATACCTTTGGGCTGAACCCCCATTATCTGTACACCGGGGAAGGCCCTATGTTTATGTCGGTGGAAGAAAAGCCTCATGTCAAGGTACTCACCGTGATCAAGAGCGCACAGGGGGAGGAGCGCATTGTACATGTGCCCGCGCCTGCGCAGGCCTTGTACGCACAAGAGACAGGGAACCCCGGCTTTATAGAGCATCTGCCGACGTTTACCCTGCCCGATTATCAATATAAATCCGGCACTTTCAGGTCCTTTGAGGTAGTAGGGGACAATATGCACCCCACACTTTGCGAGGGCGACAGGGTGGTATGCAGTTTCCTCGAATCGGCATTGTGGGAATCGGCAATAAAAGACCACTATATGTACGTGATTGTTACGCCGGGGGACATATTGATCCGTCGGGCGTTGAATTTTCTGCGGGAGCGCCGCCATCTGCGCCTTTTGTCCGATAACCCATCTTATGGACCCATGGATATCGGGCTTCACGAAATCCAGGAAATCTGGTATGCGCGCTCCCGCTTCTGTGCGTCCCTGAAGCATCCGGGCCTTGCGCCGGGATCTGCAGGTGCAGGGATTGCAGATACGTTGAGTTTACTGCGCGAACAGCATCAGCTCATCCTCAGTTTATTACAAAAAATGGAACAATTTTCCGGGCAGAAACCGAACAAGCATGAAACAGCGCACGATTAAGGGAAAGGTTGTATTTGAACCCCTCGAGGGCGGGGTCTGGGGTATTGTTGATGCCGAGGGCATTCAGTGGATGCCGCTGAATTTTCCTGCAGGGCTGAAGAAGCCCGGGGTAGCAGTCCGGATGATCGTGCAGGAGCGAGAAGATATTGTTTCGTTTGCAATGTGGGGAAGGGCGGTTACGATAAGATCCTATCACATTGAACCGTAGCGCGGCGAAAAAAATAAGGTGAGACACACAACGGGCGCTCGACCTCGTACCCTTGCTGCGTTTCCGCCCTGGGGGGGTTGGAAGGAGCTGCTCCAAGTGCGCTCACCGGGTTGCAAAAGTACAAAAAAATAAATCTGCCTGCCCGTTTTTTTCTATTTTTTTGGAATGATTTCGGTTTGCTCGCCGAAATATTGAACAAAACGCTGAAAGTCCGTTGAGAGCTGGCTATTTTGGGTTGCCCGGTAATAGGTATCGGCGAGGCTCCGGAGCGTTTGGAAAAAGAAGCGGTCCATTTCCATTACCTGCATGTCGCGGGTCCAGAGATCAATTTTCAGGGTATCGAGGGTCTCGCGGTCGAAAAGGGCGAGCAACATAGCTTTGGAATCCTGCCACCGCGTCCCGTTTGGATCGTCTTCGGCGGACCAACGGATTTGTACGGGGCGGTTTTCCGGGTCTAAGGCTACCCGGATCTGGATATTTTTTTCTGTGTTTGTCATATTCATAATTATTGCTGAAACCGATTGCTGCCGCCTCATCCTTCTCCGACCCCGGGGATATTTTTTTTCTGCAACCATATCGCATTGCCGATGACCACAATATCGGAGAACGCCATGAACAGGGCGCCCCACATGGGGTTGAGCAGGCCGATGGCCGCGATGGGGATTGCGACGATGTTGTATGCGAATGCCCAGCCCAGGCTTTGACGGATCGTAAGTACGGTGTGGCGGCAGATTGCGAGGGCTTTGGGCAGGTAATCCAGCCGCCCGTTCAGCAAGATAATCTGGGCCGACTGCATCGCTGCCTGGGAGGCATTGCTTAAAGAAATGCCGATCGTCGCCCTGGCCAATGCAGGGGCGTCGTTGATGCCGTCGCCGACCATTGCCGTAGGTTTTTCCCGGGCGTAGGCAGCAATCAGTCCGAGCTTTTCTTCCGGTAATTTTTCTGCATGGAAATCGCGCATCCCCAGCAGCATAGCGACCCGCGCCGTTTTGTCCCGATGGTCCCCACTAATGATTGCCGTTTCAACGCCTGCCTCGGAAAGCTGACGGATAACTTCAGGCGCTTCGGCTTTTAATTCGTCCTCCAGATAAAATTCTGCCAGCAGTTGGTTATTGCGCGTCAGATAAACCGATGCAGGGGAGGGGGGCTCCCCAGGTTCATAAATGACGCGACGGGACCCGACTTTATAAATATTGCCTGCTGAATCCTGTGCACTGACCCCGGTACCTTTGTCCTCGAGTACGGTCAGGGGCTCGAGGACGATATCGTCTTGTTTAGGTTCCAGCGCATAAACCAGCGACTGGGCGATGGGATGGGAGGAATGCTTTTCCAGATGGTAAACCAGCGCGTTTACCCGCTTATGCTCCGGCGTATGATAGACAATATCCTGTATTTCAAACTGTCCAGTCGTCAGGGTGCCGGTCTTGTCAAATACAATCCGTTGGATTTTCGCAAAAATCTCGAGGGTTTGCCCACCCTTGATCAGGATCCCGTTCCTTGCGAGCCGCCCTACCCCGACCATAACTGCGGTAGGGGTAGCCAGTCCCATTGCACATGGGCAGGAAATGACCAGTACCGCTATGGCATTCATCAGGGATTTTTGGAAAGGTACTTCGAAGACGAGATAATTGCCCAGGAAAGTCAATAAGGCAATACCGAGTACTACCGGCACAAATATGGCACTAATGCGATCGGCCAGCCGCTGAATGGCGGGTTTGTTGCTTTGGGCGGTCTTGACCAGCTCGATCATTTGCCCGAGCAGGGAGTCCTGTCCCACAGCAGTTACGGTTATCGTCGCATTGCCGCTGATGACGAGGGCACCGCCAAAAACTTCCTGCTGTACCGCACGCTCTACCGGAAGGCTTTCCCCGGTCAGCATAGACTCGTCGAGGACAAGGGCCCCGTTGAGGATCCGTCCATCTGCAGGGACTTTGTCGCCTTCATTGACTTGGAGGAGGTATCCGGGTTCGATTTCTTCGTAAGCTATCATCACGACCGTGCCGGAGGGCATGATGCGCCGTGCCCGTTGAACTTGTAGGCGGCCCAGGGCGCTTATCGCCATGGTCGTTTTGTCAACGGCTTTGTGTTCTATCCAGTTGCCCAGCAATACCAGGGTGAAAATCGTTGCACTCGTCTCAAAAAAGATGTAATCTGCCTCCCTGTAAATCAACCCAATGATGCTGTAAACGAAAGCCGACAGGCCGCCAACGAAGATCAGCACATCCATATTTGGGATACCCCCACGAAGAGAAGTCAGGGCACTCCGCCCGAAATGCAAGGCGCCGAGTATAAATACCGGCAGGCAGAGCAAGCCCTGTAGCAGGGGGTCGTGCAGCCAGGAAATATGGATGCCGGCAGTCATTGCAAGGTGGTTGAGCAAAAGGGGGAGGGTAAAAGCTGCGGAGAAAACGAGCTTGCGTGGGAGCGTCCACCAGGCCCGGCCGCTTTCGGGCTCGATCACCTCATAGCCCAGTTTGCGGATGCCTTGCTTCACATCGGCCAGGGATATCCGTTCCGTATTTTCCCGGAACCGCACTTCTTTGGTCTGGAAATTCACATAGACCTCTTCTAGTCCCTTGCGCTCGAGAAAGCGCGTGATGCCGGCTGCACAATTGGCGCAGTCCATTCCTTCTACCTTAAGCTCGACGATCGGTTTGCCCATAATAATTTACCTGATCAGGCCCGGCCGGAAATTCACCTCAAGCTTTGCTGATATCTTTTGGCTAGCAAAAGTAATTACTTATCTTCGTAAGGGGTTTTAATAAGCAATTTTTTTTTAACTACGATATGGCGCTTTGCGCCAGATAATCATTTGAAACCGCGTTTGGTTCACTGATTTTGCGAAGCAAACAAAATCAATGAATCAAACGCGGTATAGACTTGTTGCGATGGGATGCTCATGGGGTAAAAATGGCTCTTTTTCGCCCACTCTGCGTCTTTTTTCGGTCACGTAGCAGTGCTGTGCTCCCTCAAAAAGCCTTCGCATGGACAAAAAATAGCTCACTTTTATCCTGCGGGAATGCCGTCGCAACATGTCTGTTCGGAAAAATATTTACCGCCGGGGCGCTGAAGGGGTCAGTCAGCGCCAAAAAGATGAGAAAATCCAGCTATGAAAAAAATACTTATTGCAAACCGCGGGGAGATCGCTTTGCGCATTATGCGGACGGCCAGGAAAATGGGTATTCCCGTTGTTGCGGTATATTCCTCGGCAGACCGAAATGCCCCGCACGTGCGTTTTGCAGAGGAAGCGGTCCTCATCGGCCCACCGCCGTCCGGCCAGTCTTATCTGAGGGCAGAAAAAATCATCGAAGCAGCTATACAGACCGGGGCGGATGCCATTCATCCCGGCTATGGGTTTCTGAGCGAAAACAGCGCATTTGCCGCACAATGCGCCGCAAACAACCTGACCTTTATCGGCCCGAGCGCATTCTCGATTGAAATCATGGGCAGCAAACTTGCGGCCAAAGAGGCCGTCAGGCACTACGATATCCCGATGGTGCCAGGGGTTGATCACGCAATATCCGATGAGCTGGAAGCCCTTGCAGTTGCCCGCGAAGTGGGCTATCCTGTCCTGATTAAAGCTTCCGCAGGTGGAGGAGGTAAAGGGATGCGCATCGTGAATGCCGAATCGGAATTAAAAGAACAGATGGAGCGGGCAATCAGCGAGGCAAGCTCAGCTTTCGGAGATGGTTCTGTTTTTATCGAAAAATACATTAACGCGCCCAGGCATATCGAAATCCAGGTACTGGCCGATCAGCATGGAAATATCGTGTATCTCTTCGAACGCGAATGTAGTGTACAGCGGCGGCATCAGAAAGTACTGGAGGAAGCGCCCTCGGCAGTGCTCACCCCGGAAGTCCGTAAAGCAATGGGGGAGGCCGCAGTGAAAGTGGCACGTGCCGCTGATTATCTGGGCGCCGGAACCGTCGAGTTTCTGGTAGATAAAGACCTCAACTTCTATTTTCTCGAAATGAATACCCGCCTGCAGGTAGAGCACCCCGTCACAGAGATGATTACCGGCCTCGACCTGGTGGAACAGCAAATCCGGATTGCCAGGGGGGAGGCCCTCGCCTTTCGGCAGGAAGACCTGCGCATCCATGGTCATGCCCTCGAGTTGCGGGTGTATGCAGAAGACCCACTGAACAACTTCCTGCCCAGTGTTGGCAAACTCGAGGTTTATCAAAAACCGATCGGGGAGAACATACGCCTCGACGATGGTTTTGAAGAGGGTATGGAAGTACCCATCTACTACGACCCGATGATCTCAAAACTCTGCACCTTCGGGGTTACGCGAGAAGCGGCGATCGGAAGGATGCTGGAGGCGATTGCCATGTACCGTATCGAAGGGGTTGCCACAACACTGCCCTTCGGCAAATTTGTCTGCCAGCATCCGGCATTTACCTCCGGGAATTTCGATACGCATTTTGTGTCCAGGTATTTTACGCCGGAAGGGATCGCAAACGATGCGGAAGCCGAAGCGGAAGTTGCTGCGCGGCTCGCACTCAGGCTATTTCGGCAAGAGCGCGCTACGCTGACCGTCCCCCGTCCGGGTGAGCCGAACTGGGGCCTGATGCGTTGATTTTGCCATCACCAGTTGTCCGTCCTGAACGGCTCCGCCGGAAATCCTTCCGCATTAAATAAGTTGGCCACAACAGGGCTGTTTGCCCAGGCATACCGAACGGCTACGGGAACGGGCACTTCCCGGGCGCGGAGGGTTACCCTCCCGCTTTCGATAAAGGCTTCTGCCCAATAAAATTTTTTATCTGCTCCCGCGATGGCAAAATGTTTCAAAGGACCATCTTTGGCAACTAACCCGCTTCCGGTCTGATCAAATTCCAAAATAATCCGATCCCCTTCTATTCGATGGGTTTTAAGCCGTGGTCCGGATGAAACTTCCTGCTTATCCTGGGCATACACCATCCGCATAGCTTCTGCTGCAAGCCGCTCGCCAACTTCCTTTTTCTGCTTGGGGTGAATATCGTTGGGATCGCCGATGTCAATGGTGACTGCCATGGCTGTGTTGGGCAGGGTGCGCGTCTTCGCCTGCGCTTCCCGGAGCATCGCCCAGTTACTTGCTGCCGGTTCTGTCAGTACCTTGCCATAAGAGGAAAGCTGGACGAAGAGGAAGGGAAAATCGCCCTGCCCCCAGCGGTTGCGCCAGTCCTGGATCATGGCCGGGAAGAGGGAACGGTATTCCGCAGCCCTGTCGGCATTGCTTTCGCCCTGGTACCAGATAGCGCCCCGGATGGATAGCGGCAACAACGGGGCAATCATGGCATTATACAGAACTGCCGGCTGCACTTGCATAGGCCCGGGGCCGGTTTCGACCTGTTCCAGCGATGCGAACCATTGGTATTTGGCATTCCCGGCGAGCGGGAAGCTTCGGGACTGCACCTCCAGCCGAAACTTGTCGGGCTGGTCGGCGAGGCCACCGCCTCCGGCATTGTCTTGCACCCGAATGGCGAGGATATTTTTACCTTTCCGCAACAAACCTTTTGGAATGCTGTACTGCCGGGGAACGTTCCACTGGTTATCGGTGCCTATCCACTTGTCGTTCAGATAAGTAGAATCCGCATCATCTATAGCGGGCAGGTAAAGGGTCGCAGGTTTTCCTGCCTGTGCTGTGTTCAGTTCGAAAGAAAATCGGTACACCATCACCCCATCGAGGCTGCCGAAGCCCTGTTGTTCCCAGGATTTGGGCATTTTGACCTGCTGCCACTCGCTGTCGTCAAAATCCGGCTGAAGGGCACGTTGGATATCTCCCTGTTTATCGCGAAGCGCCTGGAGGTAGGCTTCCTGTTTTTGTTGCCGTTGACGTGCGGCTTCCTGAAGGTTCAGTGGTTTGATTTTTTGGATATAGGTGTCGGTATAAGCAGGGAAAGGATGCAGCGCTTCAAAGCTGGTCCAGGATTCAGCGGGAGTGCCGCCCCAACTGGTAATGATCAGCCCAACGGGGACCTGGAGTTTTTCCTGGAGGTAACGGGCATAAAAATAGGCCACCGCAGAGCATTCTGGCAGGGTTTCCGGATTGATGGGAGACCAGGGCTTTTCCAGCTTTGCATCTTGCTGAGGGGTATTTGCGAATGCCCTTTCCAGGGTAACATAGCGGATTTGATCGTTTTTTGCCGTCTGGAGTTCTTCCCGGTAAGTATCGCCGATCCAGTTCATGCGCCATTCCATATTGCTTTGCCCGCTACAAATCCAAACCTCGCCGAGGAGGATGTCCTCGAGCAGGATTTGTTCAGTTCCGGCAGAGATGCGCATTGCCCCTCCTTTTCCGGCCCTGGCAGGCGCCAGAAAAACTTCCCATTTGCCCTGTGCATCGGCAAAAGCAGGGTAGGTTTTTTGCATGAATTCTACCTGGACGAATTGTCCCGGGCTTGCCCATCCCCATATCCGATTGGTTTTTTGCTGCTGCAAAACCATTCCGGAGGAAAGGAAAGCGGGTATGCGCAACTGGGCGCAGAAAGGTTGGGCAATGCCAAAAAACAGGAACAGAAAAAGAAAATATTTTTTTAGCATGGCTAAGAAATTTTAAAGGCGCGTTATTTTGTCTCTATTTATGAGGTTATTATCTTACAGAATAATGGGGTTGTGTAAAAGGTCTTCTGCCGCCTGCGGCGGCAGAATATTATTTTAAAACCGACGTGTTTTTCATGATTTTGCGAAGCAAAATCATGTCGGTTTTAAACTTAAATTTGGCGCTTCGCGCCAAATTATCTTTGGATGGAGGTTGTGTGAAAAGTCTTTTCACGGCGCTTCGTGTCGAATTATGTTTTGTGAGACACATCGTTTTCATGATTTCGCGAAGCGAAATCATGAAAAACACGTCGGTTTTAAACTTAAATTTGGCGCTTCGCGCCAAATTATATTTTGATAGACACATCATTTTTGAAATTTCGCGAAGCGAAATTTCAAAAATGATGTGTCTATCAAAACAATATTTTGCCGCCGCAGGCGG
>JBMOJO010000086.1:0-13690 GCA_049315745.1 Saprospiraceae bacterium
TCGCCAAATCATGAAAAACACGTCGGCTTCAAACTTAGATTTGGTGCGAAGCGCCATGAAAAGCCTTTTGCCGCCTTCGGCAACAGAATATTCTTCTGAGCGACACGTCGTTTTCACGATTTCGCTTCGCAAAATCATGAAAAACACGTCGGCTTCAAACTTAGATTTGGCGCGAAGCGCCATGAAAAGCCTTTTGCCGCCTTCGGCGACAGAATATGCTTCTGAGCGACACGTCATTTTCACGATTTCGCTTCGCCAAATCATGAAAAACACGTCGGCTTCAAACTTAGATTTGGTGCGAAGCGCCGTAAAAAACCTTTTACACAATCCCGTCTGCTACCGCATGTAAAATCGTGGGGTATTTTTCCAACAGCTTGATAATCGTGGGGTTTTTGCTATTTTTGATTTTTAC
Organism: Saprospiraceae bacterium; assembly: GCA_049315745.1. Taxonomy (GTDB): domain Bacteria; phylum Bacteroidota; class Bacteroidia; order Chitinophagales; family Saprospiraceae; genus JADJPL01. The sequence continues at coordinate 413 of JBMOJO010000086.1, forward strand.
AATCACTGTATTCATTGGGGCAGTAAAAAATCATATTATATTTTTTTTTGAACATGAATTCAATTTCTTATTTATCAAAACAATAAAATTTAAATTTTTATATAATATCAAAATTTCACCCGGGTTATAGCGCCATACGGTTGATCCCTCTGTCAGATCAAAAATATATAGTTATCAAATAATCGCTGTGGACATGAAAAAAATTCGACTCATCGTGTTTTTTGCCGGGTTGTTGTTTCAGCAAGCCGCGCTGGGGCAAGACCCTTCTATTGAAGAATTTATCCGTCTAAACCCTTCTGTTTTGATGGCTTCCGGATCTCGGGGGGCAGGCGGACAGTCGCTACCGGGCAATAAGGCGGTGCAACTTGAAATCAACTCGGGGGAGCGTTCGGATGTGCTGCCCAAGGCAGGCCCACGCTACGAGAAAGTGCGTTTGCTGCTTCCCGGGACGCTTGAAGCGCAGGAATATACGGTACGCATTGAAAATGGCAGGGTGTTTCTGACGGATGATATCGTGCTGTTTTCCGAAGCAGACTATATTTTGAAAAAGCAGGAAAAAGGGAACCTGATCACCTTTACCAGCCAGCGATGGCCCAGCGGCCGCATCCCCTATACGATTCCCTTCGACCACATCGCGCGCAACCAGATCCTGCAGGCTATTGAGCACATGAATGCCAACACCAACCTGTGTATGATCCCGCGTACAAATGAGGCCAACTACGTGGAATTTATTGACAGTGACCCGTTGTGCTGGTCTTTTGTCGGTATGGCAGGCTCGGGAAGGCAGGAGATCAACATCGCAAACGGATGTGGTTTTGGCGAGATCCTGCACGAAATCCTCCATGCAGCGGGGATGTGGCACGAGCAGTCGCGCAACGACCGGGACGAGTACGTATCTATTTTCTGGGAGAACATCGTCTCGGGAAGAGAGATCAACTTCCAAAAAGAGGGCGCAGCGATTACCGCGGTAGGCAACTACGACTACAGCTCGATCATGCACTACGGGCCAAACGCATTCTCAAAAAATGGTTTGCCCACCATCGCCGTCAAGGTTCCGCCTGCGAGTGCAGGCACGACGATTGGCCAGCGTACGGGGCTCAGCAGCGGGGATATCGCCTCGGTCGCGGCAATGTACCCCACAAAGAGCTGTAGCGCCCCGGCCGTGACCAATATCTCGCTGTCTGCCCCCATTACCGTAAGCCCCAACCCGATCATGGCAGGCCAGTTGTTCACGGTGTCAACGAATTTCCTCAATACGGGCACCACCGTCTTCACCGGCTGTTATTATGCCGTCCTCTGGGACAGAAGGGGGGAAACCGTCGAAGCAATCCTGCCGGCCATCCAGGAAAATAACCTCCCCCCAAATGCCTCCTACCCCACCCCACGGGTGTTTACCGGCCCCGCGCTGAATGTCCCGACCGGAGAATATATCCTGGCGATCTACTTCCGAAACGATTGCACCGGGGAGTACTTTTTTGCTGCAAATGAAAATTTCCCCAGCGCGGTTTTCGTACAGGTGAACGGGCTGAACAACCTCAGCGTCAGCCCTACTACAATGAGCTTTACCTCCGCAGGCGGGGCCCAATCCGTTGCTGTAACGTCCAATACGACCTGGACAATCACGGGAAAGCCGGACTGGATCACCCTCTCCACCGTATCCGGCAGCAATAATGGCACAGTTACCGTAACGGCGGCGCCCAATGGTACCGCTTCGGTGCGCAATGCCGTCCTGACCTTTTCTGCACCAGGCGTCACCAATCGCAATGTTTCGATTACACAGCAATCGGCCTCCACGGCCCTGGGGGTTTCCCCCACATCCCTGTCCTTCCCCACAGCAGGAGGGATATTACCCCTCTCCATTACCTCCAATACTACCTGGACAGCCACGGAATCGCTGAGCTGGCTCTCCCTGAGCGCATCGGGGGGCACCAACAGCGGAACGATAAATGTCTCTTGTACCGCAAACCCCGATACCGCCGTGCGCACCGGCATAATCACCTTCACCGGTATAGGTGCCCTGACCCAAACGGTGACGGTAACCCAGCAAGGTGCAAGCTTATTTATGTCCGTAGCCCCCTCCTCCATTGCTTTCGCCGCACTCGGCAGTTCACAAAACCTGAATATCACCTCTAATACCTCCTGGTTCCTTTCAGAATCGCTGGATTGGCTCTCTCTTAGTACCACCAGCGGAAACAATAACGGCACGGTCGTAGTGACCAGCAACACGAACCCGGTGAATTCCGTTCGCTCAGGTACGATCACCGTATCGGGCGCCGGGGTCGTATCTCAAACCGTGACGGTCTCCCAGTCCGGAAATTCCCTGTTCCTGACACTCTCCACCAACAGCATGAGTTTCGTGGCGGGCGGGGGCAACAATAACTTCACGATTACCTCCAATACCTCCTGGAACGTCTCCCCCTCTGCCACCTGGGTCACGGTAAGCCCTGCCTCCGGCAACAATAACGGTACGATAGCCGTCACCTGCGCAGCAAATACCACGACATCTGCCAGGACATCGAATATCTCTATCTGGGGGACGGGGGTAGCCACCCAACTGATTACGATCACACAGGAAGCGCAGGCCCCGTTCGTAAATGTTTCCCCGACTACCCTGGATTATAATGCCCCAGGCGGTTCCCTGTCAGTCGCGGTAACCTCTAATACCGTATGGACGGTATCCGAAGGGCTTTCCTGGATCAGCGTTGCCCCGGATCAGGGGACGAATAATGGTTCGTTCTCGGTACTCTGTACGCCGAATACCGCTAACGCCTCGCGCAGTGGCATCGTTACCGTTTCTGCCTCCGGCGCTCCGTCCAGGACCATCGTGGTGAACCAGTCAGCCGCAACGGCACCTTGTGCGGTTCCGGGCAACGTCGCCCTTGTACAGAAAGGATATTCATGGTTCTATGTCAACTGGAGCCAGGTGCCGGGTATAAACGTGTATTCCTGGCGATTCAGGGCAGTGGGCGATTCAACCTGGCGTACAAACGATTTTTTTGGCAGCCTTGGCCTGATCAGTATGGTGAGGCTGCCCTGTACGGAGTACATCTTCCAGGTGCGCGCGGTCTGCTCGGACACATTCAGCGACTGGTCGCCGGAGTTGCGCTTCACGTTGGAGGGGTGCGGCGACCCCTACTGCTACTCTTACGGCTCCACGATGGGCGACTGGATAGCGCGGGTTGGGTTTGCAGGCATTGGCCAGGTATCTTCAACGGATTACGGCTACGTCAATCGAACGTCGGTACGCGGCACGGTAACGGCGGGCGAAACCTATCCGATTTCCCTGATCGGCGGGTTCGACAGTTTATCCAAAGGCACTACCTACCACTGGAAAGCCTGGATTGACTTCAACAGGGACAATGACTTTAACGATGCCGGGGAAACAGTCTTCAGCCAGACGTTCTCCCGGTCGGCATCCGTGGGCGGGATTTCCGGAACGATTCCAATCCCACTTTCCGCGACCCCGGGGAGTACGCGCATGCGGGTGGCAATGTCCCTCGAACCCGGCGACGGACCCTGTGCGACAGGGAACAACTATCGGGAAGTAGAGGATTACGGCCTCGATATACAATCCGGCGGCGCTTTTATCTCTATTTCGCCCAGCTCGATGGATTTCCCCTCCGGTGGGGGCAATCAAAGCCTTGCCCTTACCTCCAATACGACCTGGACCATATCGGATACGGTGGCCTGGGTGAGCGTTGCACCTGCCGGCGGGAGCAATAACGGAACGGCAGTGGTGACGTGCAGCCCCAATACCTCCACAAATTCCCGCAGTACGACGGTCACGATAGCCGGCACCGGCGCTACCACCATCGCGTTTACGGTAACCCAGGCAGGCGCCCCTTTCAGCCTGAGCGTGAGCCCAACGACACTCAACTTCAATGCACCCGGCGGAACAAATACCTTCACAATCACCTCCAATACCACCTGGACGGTCGGAGACACCCTGGGCTGGACGACCATAAGTCCGGCTTCCGGTGAAAATAACCGTGTAATAACGGTAACCTGTACACCGAATCCGACCAACACGGTGCGCTCAGGGCTTATCTCCGTTTTCGGGCTCTCGGTCCAGGTACAGACGATCGCCATTACACAGGCAGCAGCCTCCACCGCCTTAACGGTATCTCCTGCTGCGCTTTCCTTCAATGCGGGCGGTGGCACCCAGAGCCTCAACCTGACGGCCAATACCGGTTGGGTCGCATCAAACACGGTGGAATGGGTAACGGTTGCCCCTGCCATCGGCAGCAGCGATACTACCGTCCAGGTGACTTGCGCCGCAAACACCGGCACGAACACACGGAGCGGGTCAATCACCTTTTTAGGGGTCGGGGCACCCAACCAGACCGTCAATGTTACACAAAGTGGTTTGGCGGAGCTGTTGGAAGTTAGCCCGGCTACCCTGAATGCAGGCCCACAGGCAGGATCCCTGACGCTTTCGATTACCAGCAACGGTAACTGGAATGCGGTGGACCTGGCAGACTGGGTTACCCTCGGCGCCCTCTCCGGGACCGGCAACGCAACCCTTGTCGTCAATTTTGCCCAAAACACGACCACCCAACAGCGCAGTACAGTGATTACCATAACCAGCGGCAGCGGCGCACTGTCCAGAACGGTGACTGTCACGCAGCGCGGCAGCGGGGAAGTGCTGCCGAACTCCTGGAATTTTAAACGCACCGAGAACAACCACATCATCATCCTTCAAAGTAGCCTGGTGTCGAGTATTAACGGTGCCCCCCTGGCCCCAGGGGATTATGTCGGGGTTTTCTTCACCCTCTCGGGCACAGATATCTGCGCAGGCAACGGGCCCTGGACCGGCAACAGCACTTCGTTCCCGGTTTTTGGGGATGACACCTTTACTGCGGGCATAAAAGATGGTATGGGCAACGGGGAGACTTTCAAGGTGAAGATCTGGCGCGGGGCTACCCAGCAGACCATAGACGTCAATGCGACATACGCGCCTATCGGTACCGCAGGCATTGTGAATGCGACCAATGCGTATCTTACCGATGGTTTCAGTATGATTACAGCGCTCAATGCCAGCTCGGCACCAACGCCTGAAACACTGGCGATTCCGCTTAAAGCAGGCTGGAACATGATTTCGAGCTATATTGTCCCACAAAAACCAAGTTTTGATACCATCGTCAAACCGATGAGCGACGTAGTCCAGGTGGTGAAAGACGGGGCCGGAAATACTTTTCTCGTCGGCCTGAACCTGAATAACGTGGGCGACTGGGAGATCACCCAGGGCTATCGCGTACAAGTTACCGCCAATGATACCCTATTCATCACCGGCATTCCGGTCAATCCACTTTCGACACCGATACCTGTCCAGGCAGGTTGGCAGATTATCCCGGTATTCAGCCGTAACCCCATCTCGACGGGTACTGCGCTGGCCAGCCTGGATACCCTGGTCGAAGTGCTGAAAGACAATGACGGACGCGTGTATATTCCCAATCTGTCTATCAATACAATCGGGCAAATGATCCCGACACAGGGTTATCGGCTCAAAGCAAAATCTTCCGGCGAGCTGCGTTACCCGGCCCTGGCCATCGCACCGACGCGGGGCGAAGCGGCAAACGACGCGGCATGGGGCGAACCGGCATTCTTCACCCTTTCTCCCGATGTGCGCAGCGGGGCCAATGCAACGGTCGTATTCCTCGCCCCGGGCTTATCCGGTGTACTCGAACCCGGTGATGAAGTGGGAATATTCGGCACCGACGGGCGTTTGTATGGCGCAGGCCAATTTACCGGCGCCCACCTTGCGGTCGCGGTATGGGGGGACGAACCCGGTCGGGCAGGCGGGCCGGGCCTGCGCGAAAACAGCCGCTTCGAAGTGCGGGCATGGAAAAGAGCCGATGGCAAAACCATCCTCCTGGAGCCCGTCTTCTCCAGCGGAGGGCCTTTTTATCATGCCGATGCACTTTCGGTCGTACAGCGGATAGCACCGCTTCCCGGGGCACTCGAAGGAGAAGAAGTACTGCGCATTTTCCCCAATCCCGGCAACGGACAGTTCACCCTGATCCCGGAACAGTCGCTCACGGGGCCGGTCCAGCTCAGCATCCTCGACTCCAGCGGGAAAATGATATTCCACCAGCGCCTGGCACATGGCTGGTCCGGAATGTCGGCGCAACAAATAGATATTTCCCGTGCACCTGCCGGTATCTATTTGGTACAGGTTATTTCTGAAAAAGGTATATGGACGAAAAAGATGAGCCTTGTGAAAATGCCTTAGCTTGTTTTGAGACGAGGCTGTGTAAAAAGGTGGTGGTGTAAAAAGCCTTTTAGTGGTGCTTCGCACCAAATTATATTTCTTGAGACACATCATTTGCGAAATTTCACAAATGATGTGTCTCAAAAGGGAACATTCTGCCGCCGCAGGCGGCAAATCACTTTTTAAACGACCCTATAACCCCTCATGATGCCCATCATCATCCGACGATGTTTTCGAGACCTTGCGGGAGGGTGCGTATCCGCTTCCCGGTAGCCAGAAAAACGGCGTTGAACAAAGCCGGTGCGAAAGGCGGCAGGCCGGGTTCACCGGCGCCACCGGGATTTTCCTGGCTGGGCACGATATAGGATTCGATTGTCGGGATTTCCCCGATGTTTGGCAGGGGGTACTGATGAAAATTAGTCTCTTGTGCTTCCCCGGCGGCAAATGTAACCGCCGGTTTGACTGCGGCGGAAAGTGCCATCACCGCATTGCCCTCCATCTGGGCCTTCACGGTATCGGGGTTGACGACCATCCCGCAGTCAATGACGCCGACGGCTTTCTCTATGGAGACCCCTGCACCTTTCCGGGCAACCGTTATCGCCCATGCGGCGGTACTGCCGAAGGAATGGGCAATCGCGATACCGATTGCTTTCTTCTCTTTTCTGAGCTGCCGGTAGTTGGACTTTTCTTCGAGCATTTGCAGGACGGCGATATAGCGGGGATGTGCGCTGAGCAATTCCAGGCGGAAATCGAGCGGGTCTTTTTTCGCCGCGTGCGCCATTTCATCAACAAAACACTCCTGTGCGAAGGCGTTGGTGGAAGAATAGACGGAGCGCCACCAAACTACCGGGATTTCGGTGGGCTGCCAGATAAACGCCTGCCGGCGATTGGGGATGGCATAGGGGCTGGATTCCTGGTCTATCGTTTCTGCCGCCCCCCCTTCTGTCTTATCCGTGAGATCGAGCTTATCCGTCTGAGCCCCAATCGAAGCGCCAACGACTTTATGCTCCCAGGCGACAGGTTTGCCCTGGGCATCGAAGCCACCTTTAAGGGCATTGATCATCCCGGGACGGAAAGGGCCGTTGGTCATATCATCTTCGCGGGTCCAGATCAGCTTTACGGGTGCGTTGACCTTGCGGGCGATATCCACCGCTTCCATGACAAAATCGTTGTATCCTTTTCGTCCGAAAGAGCCCCCCATGAATACGACGTTGACCTTAATCTGCTCGTCGGGGATGCCCCATTTTTCAGTGATCTGCCCTTTCACCCAAAGCGCCGATTGTATAGGGGCCCATATCTCCAACTGTCCGTCGGGCTTTGCCCAGGCGGTCGCGTTCATCGGCTCGATAGGGGCATGGGCGGCGAAAGGGGTTTCATAGACTGCCTCGACGACTTTCTTTGCCGTCTGGAAAGCGGCCTTGACACCCCCGACTGCGTCCGGATAGGATGCCCCGTCCATTGCCGCCGCTTTCTGCCGGGCCTGTTCGAAATATTGCTTTGTAGAGATCTGGTCGTAGCCGCTGTTGTCCCATTCAATCTGGAGGGCTTGCCGCGCCTTCACAGCGGCCCAGTAGCTCGACGCTACGACAGCCACACCCTCCACATTTTTGTGGGGCAGGGCACGTTCGGCCCGAAAAACTGCCTTTACCCCGGGCATCTGGCGCACTTCGTCCTCGTTAAAACTCAGGATTTTGCCATGAATAACCGGGCAATGCTGAACGCTGGCATACAACATTCCCGGAAGCGCTACATCAATCCCGAATACGGCGCTGCCATTTACCTTGGAAGGGATATCCGGCCTTGGGAAAGGCTTGCCGAGAATTTTAAAGTCCTTTGCCGCTTTCAGCGTTGGGTTTTTAGGCACTTCCAGTTTGGCCGCTTCTTCGACGAGGTCGCCGTAACGCAAGCTGCTACCGGTATTGATGTGATGGACGCTGCCATTTTCTGCATAGCAACTGCTTTCTGCCACCCCCCAGCGCTTCGCAGCGGCTTTGATGAGCATTTCCCGGGCGGCAGCGCCAACCTTGCGCATGGGCCCCCAGCTCATCCGAACAGCCGTGGAGCCCCCCACCCACTGGCCCTGGCCATACTTTCCTTCTCCGTTCGTGATGCGCACCTCCACCTGGCGCAGGTCCACTTCGAGCTCCTCGGCGACAAGGGCGGGCATAGACTGCCAGGTGCCCTGCCCCATTTCCGGGCGGGGATTGAAAATAACGACCCGGTTGTCCGTACCGATAAGGATGAAAGTATTGAGTTCTGTGGCACCGTTCAGATCCACTACGGCACCATTGACTGCCTGGAGTGCAAATATCTTCCCTGCCCCGCCGAAGCCAACGGCAAGGAATGCCCCTGCTGCAGACGCGGTTTTGAGGAATTCCCTTCTGGACGTTACGATTGGTTTGCTGGACATTTTTCGATTTTTTTAGCCTTTTTGCATGCGTGTTCCGGCCTTTTGAATAGCTATTTTCACCCTTGGGTAAGTCCCACAGCGGCACAGGTTACCGGCAAGTGCGGCTTGAATATCTGTATCGCCCGGGTTAGGATTGTTGTTGAGCAATGCGGCCGCACTCATGATCATCCCGCTTTGACAATATCCACACTGCGGGACTTGCGCTTCGATCCAGGCTTCCTGAAGGGGATGGTCGTTATTTTCAGAAAGCCCTTCGATGGTTGTGATCTGCTGTGCACCGCGCACGGCGGAGACCGGTAGCGAGCAAGACCGCACCGGCTGCCCGTTCAGGTGGACGGTACAGGCCCCGCAAAGGGCCATTCCACAGCCAAACTTTGTGCCTTTGAGTCCGGCAAGGTCGCGGATTACCCAGAGCAGTGGCGTGTCGGCAGCTGCTTCGACATTATACGTTTTGTTGTTGATGCTGAGCGTGTACTTTGGCATAGCGAGCAGTTTTATTGCATTGGTTGCGACGGGTTATCCGGACAAAGGCTGCCGGGCCTCCCGTCGCAACACGTTTTGATTTAGAATGGTCAATCGTCCAGTCCAAGGCCTTTCTGAATTCGCATGGCGCAGTCTTCGAGGTGATAGCGGGTGAGGGTGTCCCCGGAAGTTTTTGCTTTTTTGACGATTTCGCTGTGCAGCTCCATGAGCGTACCGCGGGTGACCGCAGCGATATCGTTTTTCATCGGGTCAATCGTCGGCAGGGAAGGGCCGAAAAAGGACGGGGCAGCTTCCCCACCCTCTTTTGGGTTGAGAATATCAATCAGTTTACCGACGTAAATACGTTGAAGGTTGCGCCGGTGCACGCTGACCGCCCTGCCCGATTTAAGCTCCGCGAAGATGCTGTTGCGCAGGTCGCTGTAGAGGTCTTCGATACCGTAGGCCTCCGGATACGCAGATTTTGTCTCGATCATGCGCTGCAGGCGGTTGGGATTATGAAGGCTGGTGAGGGTAGATTCCTGGATTTGCGCGAGGGAATTGACCCCCATATCCGGTGTAATGAGGCTGAGGATATTCTGATCCATGAGCCAGGAAGGCGTTTGGAAGAGTTGTTTGTCGAGGAAAACGACCGCATCGCGCTGAAGCTTCGCCGGGGCGGGTTCATAGACAACCCCCTGCTGGTCGAAAGTCTTCGGGGTTTCGTAGATGCCGCCGACCCACTTGGAGACGTGGCCCAGGTAGCGGCGGTACTGCCCGATGATATCCCCGTACATTTCCTCTACCATTTCATAATCCTCCGCTTCGCGTTTTGCCCAGCCGGTGATATTGGACATGATACGCTGAAGGTTCTTGATGCCATAGGTGGAAGCCGTCATGGAATTATCTCCGAGGTCTTCGCTTTGGGCACGGGGGTCAACAGGAGAAGATTCGGTGATGAAGCGGAGGCGCGGGTTGGCGACCACCTTTTCGAGGTACCAGCGGTTGAGGATTTTTTTATCCTCTTCGGCATCGCGGGTACCATATATTGGCTTATAATTCCATTCGATTGCCCACTTATCATAATCCCCTACCCGCGGCATCAGGTCACTGACCCCATCCTCTGGTTGGGCGACGTAGTTGAAGCGGGCATAGTCCATGATCGAGGAGGTATGGCCGTACTGGGCAATAAAGGCTTTATCGCGGAGTTTTTCGACCGGGGTGGCGTGGCTGGCCCCAAAATTATGGCGAAGGCCGATGGTATGGCCGACTTCGTGGGCAGCTACAAAACGGACGAGCTGCCCCATGAGCGCATCATCGAATTCTACGGTTTGCGCCTTTGGGTCCACCGCAGCGGTCTGGGTGGTGTACCAGCGTTTGAGCAGCTTCATCACGTTGTGGTACCAGCCGATATGGCTTTCCAGGATTTCGCCGCTCCTTGGGTCGTTGACGTTGGGGCCGTAAGCATTTTCGATATCTGAAGCGAAATAGCGGATTACAGAAAAACGGGCGTCCTCCAGGCTCATATTGGGGTCATTTTCAGGCCAATCCTTCGCCTGGATGGCATTTTTCCATCCGGCCTGCTCAAACGCGGGCTGCCAGTCTTCTACCCCTTGCTTCAGGTAACTCCGCCATTTCACCGGAGTCGCCGGGTCAATATAAAAAACAATTGGTTTTGCCGGCTCGATCAGCTCCCCGCTTTGCTGCCGCGCCGCATCGGCGGCATCTTTGGCCTCAAGGCGCCAGCGCACGGCGATGACCTCTTCTTCTGTACGCTGGGAAGCATCCTCATAAACCGTACTCCTGGTCGCAAAAATTCCTACCCGCGGGTCAAAATACCTTTTGCGCATCGGCTCCAGGGGAAGTAAGATCATCGAAGTGTTCATCTCTACCGTAATGACGCCTGCTGCGTTACCTGCGGGAAGGTTTACGGAGCGGCCTGCACTCGGCCCTGCGCCACCTGGCGAGGGCGGCGTGATGCCAAACGTCTTGACGCTGCGCACCTCTACATTGATTGGGAAGGCCTTCATAGCAACAATGTACGAACGGTCTTTCTGGATAGAAGAGAGCCTGTAGGACTGCTTCGTCGCCGGCGGCAGCGTGAAAACCTGGTTTTCTCCGTTAAAGAATTCGCCTACCTCAATCAATACCGAAGTGTCCTTGCGGGTCGCTTTGATGTCGAAAGCGGCGATAATCGGCTCGACGTTGGAATTGCGCACGGCCTGTGCGATCGGCTGAGCAGAATCCGGGCTGACGTTGATATAGGAAACCATCCGCATGAATACATTATTCGATGGCCCCTTTTCAAAGCGGATCACCTGGCGGTTGGCTTGTTCCCCGCCATAACCGGCCCCGGCAGTCGTCTGGGAAATCCGGGTAATGGTCATAATTTCCCTGCCGAAGAGATCGTTGGGGATCTCAAAATAGTATTTATCCTCCACCTTGTGGGTAGTCAGCATCCCACTCATGGAAGTGGCTTTATCCGTAATGATATCCCGAAAGACTTTTGGTCCGGCAGGTTTTTTTTCTGTCGCGCTCGAATCCGGCTTTGCCATACCGGCAGCGGACGCCTCCGGACGTCGCCCGGGTTGTGCAATGAGCTCCCCGTTGAGCGCTGTCCACAGCAAAGTACAGAAAAGCAAAAATACGAAGTTTGTTTTGTTCTTCATGTTGTTGTTGTTTTCCACAATGTAAGGTATATTGAATGTATATGCTAAAATGGATTTTTGAAAGCCCAAACGGGCAGGCGCAGCTTACTGGCCAGGGCTAGCCGAAACTGCCAGAATCTTGACCTCTGCCCGCTGATTTTTTGTTCTGCCTTCCTGGGTGTCGTTACTTGCGATAGGCTGCCTTTTGCCATATCCTTTTGAACTCACCCGGATGGGGTCCATCCCCTTCCTTACAAGGTAATCCGCAACAGATTTGGCCCTCGCAGAAGAAATTTGATCGCAGATTACGTCGGAGCACAAGTTACTGGTATGTCCGCCAATTTCAATATTTAGCCCGGGGTTTTTCACCATAAATTCAAAGAGCTCGTTCAACATGGGCAGCGAGCGCTCGTTGAAATTGGTACTATCCACTTCGAAGCGCACCTGCTCGAGCGGGATGACTTGCCCGGCCTGTAGCTTTCCGGCGATCAGGCCCTCGATCAATCTTCGGGGAATCTCTTTTTCTGCAATCGCGCTACACCCTTTTGCATCGGTAGCGGTCACCTGATGCCTGCCGGCAGAAAGCCCCAGCGCAGCCGGGACGGCTTCCCCGTTATCCCAATAGTAGCTAAACGCACCACTGCCCCCATTCGCCTGAACGGTGGCCTGCCCGTCTGGCCGGCTGCCGGCGCCTGCTATGGCAAGCCAACTGATGGTAATAGGCGCCGGGGATTCAAGCTTAGAGGATGCTGTCCCGGTATTGCCAACGGCATCGGTAATGGTTACCTGGTAACTGCCCTCGCCAAGTCCGATAGCCTGCAAATCGCTGCTCCCCTGCGACCATTTGGTTTGGTAAGGCTGCTTCCCTCCGGTTATTACAACGCCCAAAACCCCATCGGCTTTGCCGGAACAGGTGATTTCCTGCTTTAATTCTATGGAAATTTTCAGGGGAAGAATGTTTTCCGTAATACTTATGGATGAAGTGGCCGTACAGCCGTTCGCATCGGTGACTGTTACGGAGCGCTGGCCAGGCGCGAGGGCCACCGCATCCGGAGCCGTTTCGCCGTTGTCCCAGCGGTAGGTGTAGGGGCCTTTCCCGCCCGTCGCAGCAACCCCGGCCTTACCGTCACGGTTGCCCGTGGAGGCCGGCGCCGTGGCCGTCGCCTGCGCTCCAAGCGCATCCGGGCCCCTGACCGTATAGGTCGCGGATGCCGACTTGCCAGATGCGTCTTTTACCTGAAGTTGGTAGGTCCCCGCTTTCAGCCCGCGCGGCGTCGCCCCCTGGGCAGAAGGGTCGTTCCACGAAAACGCAAAAGGCCCTTTCCCGCCGCTCACGCCGGTCTCCAGCGCGGCCTCCGCATTCCCCGCACAGCGGATCTCCGCCGTCTGTGTGATTTTCACCGATAGCGGAAGGATGTTTTCCGTGATCTCTACCGTGGCGTCCGCCGTACAGCCGTTCGCATCGGTGACCGTTACAGCGCGCCGGCCAGGCGCAAGGGCCACCGCATCCGGAGCCGTTTCGCCGTTGTCCCAGCGGTAGGTGTAGGGGC
>JBMOJO010000364.1:0-3036 GCA_049315745.1 Saprospiraceae bacterium
TCGTCGTCATGGATTGCGATTTGCAGGACCGGCCGGAAGAGATCGGCCGCCTGTACCAAAAAGCACTGGAGGGCTATGATATCGTACTCGCCCGAAGGGCAGTGCGCCAGGACCACCTCTTGAAGCGCTGGGGGTCAAAACTGTTTTACAAACTTTTTGGCTACCTCACGGATACCCTGCAGGACCCGGCAGTTTCCAACTTCGGGGTTTATCACCGAAGCGTCATCGAGGCCATTCTGTCCATGGGGGATTATGTACGGGTATTTCCCGTGATGGTGCAATGGGTCGGATTTCAGCGCACGGCAATAGATGTCGGGCATGCTGCCCGCGAAGCAGGGAAATCGTCTTACACCCTGGGCAAACTATTTCGCCTGGCATTCGGGATGATGCTTTCTTTTTCAGAAAAGCCCCTCAGACTTGGACTTCGGGTAGGGCTGTTCATCTCTTTTTTCGCTTTTTGCATCGGGGTCTTCAATTTCATCAAATATTTAAAAGGGGAAATTCTGGTTGCCGGGTATACCAGCCTGATCCTTTCCCTCTGGTTTCTTTCAGGGATCATCATCGCCTTTATAGGCCTTACAGGATTATATATTGGTAAAATTTTCGAAAAAGTAAAGGGGCGCCCAAACTATATTGTCCAAAGCAGAAAAAATTTTGGGGAATAAGCCGAACGGCTTATTCCCCAAAACGAATTGTTTTTTAGAGACGCTGTCTCATAAGTAAAAGCCTTCAGCAGCAGAATTTTATATTGGGATTGTGTAAAAAGGTTTTTTACGGCGCTTCGCGCCGAATTGTGTTTTGAGAGACACGTCATTTTCAAGATTTCGCAAAGCGAAATCTTGAAAATGACGTGTCTCTCAGAAGAATATTCTGCCGCAGTAGGCGGCAAAAGACTTTTTACACAAACCCAAATTATACTTTGGCGCGAAGCGCCAAATCCTCTTTTGGACGGGGTCTGTCTCCTTATTTCGCTTCGCGAAATAAGGAGACAGACCCCGTCCAATCTTACCGGCAAACAGCCTCTTGAAGAACTTATACGACAGCGCCAACAATAAAAAAACCCATGCAAGCCAATCCTGCTAATATAGCGGCGAAAGCCCTGGCAATCGGCACAATCGCTTTCCTTTTAGCTGCTTTCATTTATTTACTGTTTCAGTCCAGGCTGCAGAGCGATGATCTGGGGTTTATCAACTATATGCGGCACCATGGGGGCGTAACGGCCTTTTATATCCAGATGCGGAATGCGGTAGATGCGGGCATTTTTATGCTGGTCATCGGCCTTCCCCTTTTTGCACTGAGCACCTGGATCCCTGCGGTGGCCATTATGCTGGGCATTTATGGGGTATTGGTGTATATCCTGTTCAGAGCTTTAAGGGCGGGGATCGGGTATGCAGGCCGCACATTGCCCTCGCGGCAGGAACTTTACCTGCTTGCGTTGTTTTTTCTGCTCGCGCTCGTGTTTACACTGTGGAACAGGCAAACCTATCAGAACGCCATCTTCTGGTTTACGGGGGTAGCTGTATATATCACCTCGGTATGCGTGGCGTTGTTGGCCCTGGAAGCAGTGATCAGGCGGAATATCTGGACGATCGCCCCGCTGATCATCATTGCCACGAATACCAGGATAAACAACCTGATGGTCCTCGGGCTTGTCGCCCTTCCCTTTTTGCTGATGGACTGGAGGGCGGGCAGAAAAAATATCCAATTCTGGGCAGTAGCGGTCCTGTCCGGGTTGTTGGGCATCGGCTACTATCTTCAAGCGCCCGGCTTGTACAAGCGCTTAGGTCGGGGTGCAGGCAGCGAAATGCAACAGGGGGTATCCGATTTCCTGATCAAGGCATTTGAGGGCTTTGGGGCATATTTTACCGAGCCCTTGTATCTGCTATTATTTTCAGTCTTATTTCTGCTGATCGTATGGGCTTTTCCGGGTATTTCGAGGGCCAGTCGGCTTGAAAACCGGGAACTGCTTTATTTTTCCCTCTTTGCGCTTTTTGTACTCTACCTGCACAACCTGCTCCTAGTGTTTATTTTCAAAGCGGATTATGGCTATGGCCGAATTTTTTCCTTTTCGCATTTACTGTTTCTGATAAGCTGGGCTGTCCTGTTGCGGAATACGCTATATGCAGCGCTTTTTGAGCATATCCCCAGGCCTGCGGCAGTGCTGCTCCCGCTAATCTTTATTGCCGTGTTTGGAACAGTAACCTGGGGACAGCTCCGGTGGGATATTTATAAGGCCCGGCGCCTCGCCGCCGAATACGATGCGCGTTACAGCCTGGTCGAGCGCTACCGGGATACGCCCGGCGCTAAATGTATGGTCTTTAACCGCTTCAGCGAGTCGGGCATTATCGGGGTTCACGATATCCCGGTCACCGAAGTTTTCGGGTGCGGATATCGGCGCACTGCGTCCTGGGATTATGGCGATATCGCCGATTACGACAACTGGGTATTTCAGCAATATTACGGGGTCCCCTTCCGGATCGTGACAGTTGAACGGGACGTTGCACTGCCCCGAAGAGAAGGGCCGGTAGCCTTTGATATACAATAAGAGGAATTATTGCCGTCATGAAAATCACGGATGCATTTTGGGATACCAAAAATCTCGGTGTAGATACCCTTGAAATTTCGGTAGAACACGGGGATACGGCAGTAGATATAGACGGCCTGAGCGGTTTGCTCGAAATGCGTAAACAGGGTTGCTATACAGTCGTCAAAGTGCCTTCCACCCGCCCGGATGTTTTAACTTCCCTTACCGGTCCGGGGCTTCGCTTTGCAGAGTCCACTTTTGATCTCCGGCTGAAAGTGGATGGGGATGATTTTGAGTTGCCAAAACTTTTTGAGCGGATAGACAGGAAAATCTCCTTTTGCCCTGTAATGACAGATGAACAGTTGCAGCGGCTGGAAAGGGAGATCATGCAGGGGATTTTCTCTACCGACCGGATTTCGCTGGATCCCCGGTTTGGGAAGACGGTTGCCGCACGGCGTTACCTCAATTGGCTTCATGCCGAAAAAGCCAACGGGACCATACTGTACGAATTA
>JBMOJO010000365.1:0-3031 GCA_049315745.1 Saprospiraceae bacterium
ATGAACCAGGCGCGGCTCTAATTATTTATTTGGCGCAGGACGCCGAAAGCGGAAAAAACCTTTGATACGCGCCAAGGCACTCAGGTATTCGACATCCTTTCCCCCTTTTGCGGTAGCAAAAAAAACCCTTGCTACATATAACAGCAAGGGCCTCTAACCCAAACAAATAAACACAAAAACTACTTGATGGCGATAAAATTACGCTTTTCAATTGTTTAAACAAATTTTTTTTTCCATAAAAATTCAGGAAATAATATTGCTCAAACCCGGTAATATAAAATTATTGATGGTAAATCCCTAAAATTGTTGTTTTTATGAACCCTGTGCCCCGATTGCGGGATACTTCAGCTATTGGATGGTCACGAAAAGCCGATTTTGCAGATAAAAATAGATAAAGCCGTAAAATCTAATCGGAAAACCCTATATTTCCCAAAAATTGAACAGCGCGATATGTCCGGAAAAATTTCATTTTTATTATTGGCCATCATTACGACTTTGGCTACGGCAGTGCTCGACACGCACCACCCGCTGGGTTCCTCCCTGCCACGCCTTGGCATGTTGCTGAGCCCGGGCCATGGGTTCTGGCAACAAGCGGAGAAAACCGAGCGGCCTAAAGTCCTTCGCCTGGACCAGCCCACGCTGAAAGGGAAGGTAGAGGTAGTTTTTGACGAGCGGCTGGTACCGCATATTTTCGCGGAGCGGATCGAGGATGCCGTATTTGCACAGGGCTATGTGACCGCCTCGCTCCGTCTTTGGCAGATGGACCTCGCCTCCCGCGCCGCAGCAGGGCGGCTATCGGAAATGCTGGGGGCACAGACCCTCGAATACGACCGCCTTCAGCGCCGCAAAGGAATGGTTTATGCCGCGGAAAATTCCCTGGAAGCTGTAAGGACCAAAAAATCGGAATTTGCCGTTCTGGAAGCGTACAGTGCGGGCATAAACGCGTTTATCGCCTCCCTGGACCCGACTGACTATCCCCTGGAATACAAGTTGCTCAATGCCGCCCCGGAGCTATGGACGCCGCTGAAATCCATGCTCATGAACAAGCGCATGGCAGAAACCCTTTGTGCGCGCAACCTCGATATACCTGCTACCAACACCCAGGCCCTGCTGGGCAAGGAGCTGTTTGATTTTTTATACCCGGAAACCAACCCGAAGCAATCCCCCATCATTCCTTCCGATGTGGCGTGGACCTTCGCGCCCCTGTCGCCGTTACAGGCAGCCCCTGCCATGATCGGCCAGCGCTGGGAACAACCCCTTATGCCGCTGCCCCCGCCCTTCCTGGGCAGCAACAACTGGGCCGTTTCCGGGGCCAAAACTGCCACAGGCTATCCCATTCTTGCCAACGACCCCCACCTCGAGCTCTCCCTTCCCTCGATCTGGTTCGAGACCCAGCTCAATATCCCCGGCCACAATGCCTACGGGGTATCCCTGCCCGGCCTGCCGGGAATCATTATCGGGTTCAATGGCCACATTGCCTGGGGCGTAACCAATGTCGGCCACGATGTGACCGACTGGTATGCCGTCAAATGGCTCGATGCGGCAAAAACGCGCTATATTCTGGATGATAAACCCGTGCAAGTCCGTCAGGTCATCGAAGAAATCAAGGTTGCCGGGGCCAAAAGCCCTGTGCTGGACACCGTAAAATATACGGTCTGGGGGCCAATCCCGTACAGCGAGCCCTCTTCGCCCTATTATGATCTTGCCATGCGCTGGCTGGCACACGACCGACCGGATGAAAAGCCGTTTTATGAAGTCGGCACCTTCCTGCGGCTCATGCAGGCCAAAAATTACGACGACTACCTCGAAGCCCTGAACGGCTTCGATTCCCCTGCCCAGAATTTCGTCTTCGCCTCTGCCGATGGCGATATCGGTATGACGGTAAACGGAAAATTCCCGCTGCGCAGCCCGGGCCAGGGCAGATTCGTGCAGGATGGAAGCTTTTCCGGCAACGATTGGCAGGAATTTATCCCCCGCGAACACGTTCCAAAAGACAAAAACCCTGCCAGGGGCTTCGTATCTTCTGCCAACCAGCACTCTACAGCACCCGACTACCCCTACTACTATATCGGCGAATTTGACGACTACCGGGGCAGGATACTCAACCGCCTGCTCGGGCAAATGGACCGTATTACGATAGCAGATATGAAAAAGCTCCAGTTTAACAGCTACAGTATCGTCGGGGAAGAAGCCGCGCCCCTGATCCTGTCTTTCCTAGAAGGACAAAACCTCAGCGAAGCGGAAACCGCCCTGCGCAAAATCCTCGCCGATTGGGACTATACTTATCTGAAAGCGGAAAAGGCCCCGGTCATCCTCAAAGCTGTCATTGATTCGGCAATCACCTATACCTTTGACGAACTCCTCGACCGTGAAGACGCCGACCGCTACATTGTGCCGGAACTTTGGCGCTTCCTCGACCTCCTCGCCACATCTCCCGGCCATGATATCTTTGACCACCGTAAAACCCAGGCCAAAGAACAGGCAAAGGATATTGTACTGAAGGCTTTCCGTGCAGCGGCGGCGGAATGGTACGCGCCCCTCAAAACAGGCGAAAAGGACTGGGGCGCCGTCAATGGCGCCAAAATCAACCATCTGTTGCGTTTACCGGCATTCTCCCATGCTTTGCACACCGATGGGTACACCAATGCCCTCAATGCCGTACGCAACAACCACGGCCCTTCCTGGCGTATGCTCGTAGAATTGCGAAAATCGGGCTTCGAGGCGTATGGTGTGTATCCCGGCGGCCAGTCCGGAAACCCGGGCAGCCCTTACTACGACAATATGATCGGGCAATGGGCCGAAGGAAAATATAACAAGCTGCAAGTCATGTCCTCGCCTGCTGATAAAAAGGTCAAAGCCCTCAGCGTATGGACATTTAATCCATAGACTTATTGCGATGGGATGCCATGGGGTAAAAAGTATTTTCGTGGCGCTTCGCGACAATTTACTTTTTGGGGTTGTGTAAAAAGGTTTTTTATGGCGCTTCGCGCCGAATTATGTTTTGAGAGACACATCATTTTCACGATTTCGC
>JBMOJO010000087.1:0-13575 GCA_049315745.1 Saprospiraceae bacterium
ATATTCCCTTCCATATCCTGGAAAGTCAGCACAACCTTGTTGCGCAGGCCAACCTTGAGTTTGCCGGCAAGCTTTGCGCCCACAAGGATTTGAAATTTTCGGCCCGGCTCAAAATAAGCCCCTTCTGTGATATTCTCTTTTAGCTTGCTGGCCGTGGCTTCTTTATCCGGGATCACCCCTTTGATCGCGACCCCCCTGGATGCCTTGGCAGAACTGATCATCCCGCCTGCAAGGGTACGTGTGCTCCAGGCTTTGACCCCAGGGTCTTTGTCCAGAAACTCCGCCATAGAGGGCACTGCCGGAATGCTGAATTTGACCTCCTTTTCTTTTTCATATCCGGGATGGTGCAGTTGAATATGCGCCACCACATTCGCAATACTGCCGTCAATATAGCTGCGCACCATACCCGTCGCAAACCCGGTCATGAACAGGGCGGCCCAGATACCCGTTCCGATGGCACCGAGGACGACCAGGCTTCGGGCAGGGTTCCTCCAGATATTTCTCCAGGCAAGGATCAGGAGCATAGACAAAATTTTTTACCTGCGGAATGAGTAAATTTTTGCTTCGTCAACGACTTGCCTACCTGCTGTGCATCGCTTTTACAGGGTGCAGGCGGCCGATTTTCCACAAAGGGAAAAAAGCGAGTACAGCTGTAATACCGAGTATGATCATCGCCTGGGCAAAGAAAATACCGAACGAAAACAGGGCCGGGAAGATCGGTTCGAAGCCAAATTGCTCCAGGAGCTCCGAATAGCCCCCCGAAAACCTCAGCGGATAGCGCTGAAGGTAAATTACGGCGGGTATGGCGCTCAGGATGCCGGCAACTGCCCCAAGCATTCCCAGGAAGACGACCTCTAACCATACGACCACCCCCAGCTTCCATCGCTTCATGCCCAGCGCAATCAGCAAGCCAAATTCGTAGCGGCGCTCACGGGCCATCATCAGGATAGTGCCCAGAAGGCCAAAGCCGATAATCATATAGAGCACTACATAAACGACAATATTCCCTGCACTGTCCAGCTTTTGTGCCTCCAGCAGGTCGGGCAGCATTTCCCGCCAGTCCAGCACTTCAAATTCTTCCCGGGGCAATACGCCTCGCAGTTGGCCCACGACGGCGGGAAGCGATGCCTCACTTTCCAGACGGTACACCAGGGAAGTAACCCTACCTTCCGCACCATAAAACCACTGGGCTTCCTGAAGTGGCAAAAAAACCAGCAGACGGTTCAGATCTGGCGAAGGATAGCGGACTATCCCCTTTACCGGATACTTTGCAGCGGCATTGACGCCGTGATATCCCTGGCTGATCAGGAGCAAGGTATCGCCCGGGCGGAGCTGCAGGCGTTCAGCTATCCCCGCGGCAATGAGCACCTGCCGGTCGGAGTCCCCGATAAAGCTGCCCGCTTCCAGGCGGTCCCGGATTTTTGTCATCCCATGCTCTGCAGCGGGTTTTATGCCGGTAACCATAACCCCCATCGTATTGGAACCCGTGGAGGCAAGGGCAAATGATTCCAGCCTCGGCAGCACGTCCTTCACCCCTTCCCGCACTTCTCCCGCAGCGGCGGCCTCCCCGGGGAAAAACGCCAGGTCCAGGCTTTGCTCTTCCTGGTACCCGCTGCGGTGTACCTGCACATAACCGGTAAAGAAATTGACGACGTTGCCGATCATGTACCCCCATGCCCCTTTCTGCAAGGATTCCATCAAAGTAGAAAATAACACCGCAAAAAGTACCGATGCTATCGTGATGAGCGTACGCCGCCTATTGCGCCAAATATTTCTCCAGGCCAGTTGGATGAACATGTTTTGGATTTAATTTACGCGTTTCATGTTTTGCAGAGAAAAAAAAGCGTCATCAATTGGCCGGTCAAATTCCAGGCGAAGATATTCGATGATTGTCTTCTTCCCCGGTTCGTCGGCAGGAACGACCTCCATCCTGCCCGGCAATAACTTACCGCCCAGCATTTTGATGTCTTTTCCATACATCGTATTGACCAGAAAACCATCCTCGTCATAGAAAGCGGCTTTCAACTGCATGAAATCCTTTTTATCTATCCATACCCATATTTTACCCCATACAACAGCAGCTTCTTCTTTAGGTACCATTTCAATTTTATAGCATTCCCGGCCTTCGATTTTTTCACTTCCGACAATCTGGTGCGTATAATCATGAACTGCCGAAGACTCTTTTACCAGGTCATCGTTCGTAAAATCCGATCCCATCCAGGATTGCATCATCATGGAAGGGGGGAGCTTGATCGCGCGGTCAATGGTCGGCTGCCAGTTCCATATCTCCTTATCGCGTTTCAGAAAAGCCGTGCCCTTATCTCGGGCAGGGCCCGTAACGAGAATCAATGCCAGGTGCTCCCCCTTCCCCCAGCTCTTCATCGTCACCTCCCGGCTCCAGGATGGGCGGACGACCGTCATTTTCATTTCGGCCATACTGGTTTTTCCCCTCAACTTTTCGTCGGCTTTCCGCACAACTTCCGTTGCGGTGAGCTGCTGCTGGGCGAAAATAGGGCTGAGCAGACAGGTCAGGCAAATTGCAACAAGCATCTTCATCGAAATATTTTTAACAACCTTGTTGCGTCGGGATTGCTGCAGGGTGAAAATACCCTGTTTTTGTCCCCGCGATAATCCATGACAACAAGCTAAAACGTCAGTACCCTGTGTAAGGTACCCGATAAGCGGGTAAATTTCAAGTGGGATATGGATGATTTTTATCAGTGGAAGGCTAAAGCCGGAAATTTACGTCCAATTCGTACCTTTGTGATGCCAAAAAAATACTATTTCTATGCGTGTTACCGAATATTTCGAAAAAGCAGCCGGACAGACCCTGATTTCTTTTGAAATCCTTCCTCCCCTGAAGGGGGGGAGTATGCAGGATATTTTCAAGGTACTAGACCCCCTGATGGAGTTCAGGCCACCATTCATAGATGTCACCTATCACCGGGAAGAGTTTGTCTATGTCCGCCATTCCAGTGGGTATTACGAAAAAACGGCAATCCGCAAACGCCCCGGTACGGTGGGGATCTGTGCGGCGATCATGCACCGCTATGGCGTAGATGCGGTACCCCACTTCATCTGTGGCGGGTTCACCCGGGAAGACACGGAAAATGCACTCATTGACTTACACTTTTTGAATATCAACAACGTGCTGGCCTTGCGCGGCGACGGGCAGCAGTTTGAAGGCAAGTTCGTCCCGGAGCCGGGCGGGCACGAGTACGCAGGAGATTTAGTGCGCCAGATCGTTGATATGAACAACGGGCGTTACCTCGACCTCGGTATTGAAAAAGGGCAAAAAACGGATTTCTGCATCGGCATTGCAGGTTATCCCGAAAAACATTTCGAGGCGGCCAACATGGATATTGACATCGCCAACACGAAAGCGAAAGTGGACGCAGGGGCGCATTTTATCGTCACCCAGATGTTTTTCGACAATAAGCACTACTTCGACTATGTCCAAAAATGCCGGGAAGTCGGCATAAAAGTGCCTATTGTACCCGGGCTGAAGCCGATCACCAAGCTACACCAGCTCAGTTCTATCCCCAGACACTTCTTTGTGGACTTACCCACCGATTTGGTAGCGGCAATAAGCAGTGCAACCAGTGCCGAAGCCCGCAGGCAGGCAGGTATCGAATGGTGCGTTGCACAGTCGAAAGAACTCAGGGCAGCAGGTGTGCCCTGCCTCCATTATTACACGATGGGCGATGCCGAGACTATCCGGCGTATCGCGGAGGCCGTATTCTGATCAGGAACGGGCCACCGGGCGCGCAGGGTCGGCAATCCATTCGCTCCAGGAGCCAGGATAGAGCCGCGCCCCGTGCAGGCCGCAATATTCCATCGCCAATAAATTATGGGCTGCCGTAACACCCGAGCCACAATAGAAAATACTTTGGGCAGCTTCGCGGCCCGCAAGCATCCGTAGAAAGTTCTCCCGGACCACCGCTCTGGGCAGAAACTTGCCGTCAGGGCCCACATTTAAGAAGTGGGGCAGGTTAACAGCTCCCGGAATGTGCCCCGCGACCGGGTCTATTGGCTCAAATTCCCCATTGTACCGCTCCGCCGCCCTTGAATCTATAAGGGCAGTGGCCGGATCTGAAGACAAATCCTCAACTACAGACGCATTGACGGCCAGCGTCGCATCTTCCTGCGGCACAAATTTTCCCGCCCGGGCCGCAGGAATTACTGTCGCCAAGGGCCTTCCCTCGGCTTCCCATTGGGCAATGCCGCCGTCGAGAACTGCCACCGCAGGATGGCCCAGCCATCGCAGAAGCCACCAGAGCCTTGCGGCCATTGCCCCGCCCATATCGTCGTATCCGACCACCTGCACCCCGGCACCTATCCCCCAAGAGGAAAAAACATCGGCAAGGGCCGCAGGATCCGGCAGGGGATGCCGCCCCGTCTGCCCCTTAATCACCGGGCCCGATAAGTCCTCCTCCAAATGGGCATAGCAGGCACCCGGGATATGCTGCGCGATATAGGCCAGGCGCCCGGATTCGGGATCGTTCAGCCTGAAACGGCAATCTATCACCACCCATTCGGGGTTATCCAGATTTTCTGCAAGATCGTTGGTAGAAATAAGCGTAGTGTACATGGTGACTTGAATTGTAGTGACAAGACCGATGCTTCATGTAATCGCCTCATAGTGCAATGTACAGCAATTTTGCTCACACAGCAGCTCGTTGGCGCTTTGATGGATCTGCGCGGCACTGAGGCCATTGTAAAGGCCGGCCTCGTAATTGATGCGATCGGCATCGCCCAGGGCCTCAAAATACGAAAGGTTCAGCGCCTTGCTCATTGCAGTCAGCTCCGAGAAAACGAGGTTGCTCTCCGCCTTGTTTTTCCACTTCTGAAGTTCTTGATCCGGTATCGGGCTGTGCCGGATCTCATGGATTTCCTTCCAAACCGCTTCTTCTGCCTGTTCCAGGGAAACCCCACGGGACAATTTACCTTCTATGAGCAACAGTCCAGGGTCAAATTGCCCGACTACAAAGCTGTCCACCTGGGAAAAAATTTTTTGCTCTTTATACAAATGGCGGAACAAGCGGGAGGAGGGGCCATTACACAAGATATCAGAGAGTAAATCCGCAGGGTAAAACCCAGGGGCTGCGCGGCCGGGGATATGAAAAGCCATGTACAGGGCATCTACCGGTGCTTTTGCCCGGTGTACTTTTCTGCGGTAAGCTACCTGCGGGGGCTCCTGGGGCAGGGTGCGCTGCGGAATATTCCCCGCAGGAATATCCCCAAACCATTTATCCACCAGTTTGCGTACCTCCTTCACATCCACTTTCCCACTGATGACCAGCACGGCATTGTTGGGCCGATAAAACCGGTAAAAAAAATCCTCGACATCGGCCAGCTTTGCCGCAGCGACGTGCTGGGGGGAAAGACCGATTACCGGCCAACGGTAAGGATGTACTTTGTACGCAAGATCGGAAATATGGTGCCAGACATCCCCGTAAGGCTCGTTCAGGCAGGTCTCCTTGAACTCCTCGATCACTACTTTGCGCTGCACATCCAGAGACTTTTTACTGAAATTCAGGCTCAACATGCGGTCTGATTCCAGCCAGAGCGCAAGCTCCAGATTTTCTGCAGGCAGGAGCGCATAGAAATTGGTCACGTCGTTATTCGTGAACGCATTGTCTTCCCCGCCCGCCTTCTGCATCCACTCATCGTAATCGGGGATATTGGCAGAGCCGCCAAACATCAGGTGTTCGAAGAGATGGGCGAAGCCGGTTCTATCTGCTTGCTCGTCTTTGGAGCCAACATCATACAAGACGGACACCGCAGCCATCGGCGTGCTGTGGTCTTCGTGTACCAGCACGCGCAGGCCGTTGTCCAGTACCCAGCGTTCGTAGTTGATCACAAGCTGTGCTTTTTCAGTTGATAAAGGGGTGCGTAAAGTGCGCTGAATGCTTCTGAAACTGCAGGGGTTGTAAAACACAACAGACTTGTCGCCATGGGGTTCTGACGGGTTAAAAATGGCTTTTTTCCTTGTGAAGGCTTTTGGGGCGCGTAACCCGGCTAAGCGACCGAAAAAAAGCGTAATATAAACGAAAAAACGCCATTTTCACTCTATGGACATCCCCTCTGCAACGGAGGCTTAGTCATTACAAAGCCCCTGGATGTTATGAAAAACGTCATGCAGGCTGTTCAGACTTTGCATCACCACTTCGTTGGGCTTATTTTTCCGTACGAATTTATCGAGGGCATCCGCACCGCTCACCAGCCGGGCGATTTCCTGTTGCATTGCGGGCGTGGCAAAGGAAGCCGGGATTGGTGCCGCCTGTAATTTTCTGGCCATGGCCAGCATTTCGCCGGAACGGCTCCGGATAGGTGCGAAATCCCCTTTCTCCGCCGGATGGAAAGTCGTGGACATCACGCTGTGGAAGGCCTTAAGTTCCTTCCAGGCATCTTTTTCAATTACTTTGAGGAAGGGGTCTGCAAGCGCAGCTTTATAATTGTCGTTGACGGCCTTCCAATTGATCACATTCCAGACCGCGCCGAGATAGTCGCCCCTTTTATTTTGATATTTGAGGTAATAGGCATGTTCCCAGACGTCAATACCCAGTACAGGAATGCCCCGGTGCGGGTTGATGTCCATAATCGGGTTATCCTGGTTGGAGGTAGAACAAACAGCCAGTTTTTTCTCCGGGGTCAGGTAAAGCCATGCCCAGCCCGATCCAAAACGGGTAGCGCCGGCATTGTTCATCAATGTCCGAAGGCTGTCATAGCTGCTGAAAGTCTGCACGATTGCCCTGCCCACTTCCGATTGGGGATCAAAAGGCTGGCCGGTCCCGAGGATATTCCAGAACAGGGTATGATTATAATGCCCACCGCCATTATTCCGGATAGCCTCCCCCGCAACCCCTGCGCGGAGCAGCAGGTCGTTCATAGCCATAGGGGCAAAACGCGTGCCGGCCAGGGCCTTGTTCAGGTTGGCAACGTATGCGTTGTGATGGCGGCCGTGGTGGATTTCCATCGTCTGCGCGTCAATGTACGGCTCCAGTGCATTATAGGCATAGGGCAGGGACGGAAGGGTATGCGCGACAGGCTGCGCCGAAAGCGCACAGGCAGCGATGTGGACCATCGCGACAGATAAAACGAAAGATAGCTTCTGCATCGTTTGTGGTTGGTTTGTCCCCTCGGAGAAGAGGGGGTGTTCGCAAATATGGATGCTGTCCTTTTCAGTCATTGCGGGAAAGCAGTTCAAGGGCCGGAAAAGCCCCTTACTGACGCCCTCTATTACTCGTTAACAAAAATACCGTCTATCCGGCTGCGTTTGAATAAAAAAAAAGGGATTTTTCCAATCGCCCGCCACTATCCAAATGTAGTGGGATGATCAGACTTGTTGCGGCGGGTGGTCGCGAGGGGGGGGGAAGACATACTGTTTTAAGTCCATTAATCTGCTCAAAAAACCTCCTGCAGGACGCGATGTGACTGTATTTCCGAAAGTTGGCCGACGTGCAGTTGATAATATTGCAGGAGCCGCGCCAGCAGAAGGTTGCGCCCGGCGCGGTCTATGGGGACTTCGCCGGAATTCTCAATCCCACATGCCATCAGTAAGCTGAGGGGATAGCTGAGCGCGGGGTCGAGCAGATAAGGGTTGTGAGGATTCGATACGACAAAACCGCCTTCCTGAAGATCAAAGCAAGGCGTCGTTTCGGAATATCCCTCGCTGGGGGCGAAGCCGAGGTAAGCACTCAGATGGATGAGGAAATGCAAATGCATGTTGGCGAATTGCCCCTGCGCCTGGTCGAGGGCGATGAGCGACCTGGAGATAAAGTCAAACAGCGGCAGGTCGGATTCGGTTTCCCGGACTGTCTTTCGCGCTACTTCTGCCATAAACAGGGCCACTGCACCTTTTCTGACATCAAAGGGAAGCGTCTGATAGACATATCCCGGACGCGCCTCCCGGATCGTGTTCAGGGCTTTGTCCGACCTGCAATAAGCTTCCAACTCCAGGATAGACATTACCTGGAACAAACCTGCCCTAAAGCGCGACTTTTCGCTGCGCAGCCCCCGGAGGTAATATTGTTGCAAACCCTTTTCAGCGGTGTATATGTCCACGATGACGCCAGAGTCCCCGTATTTGACCGTCCTGAACACGATCCCCTTTGTTTTGATCAGCATTTACCCCGCATTTAGCCTAATAAGCCTCCCACTCACTGCCCAGAATGGGAGGCTTATAGCTCATTTTTGTAAAAGCACGCTGTTTCTGGCGTTCCAGTACCAGTTCTGCGATTGCGATATGCGGAGCTTTGGGGGAAAAGGGGGACAAGGCAAAATCTACTTTCCGCTCGTCAATATCGAGGCGGTAGAGCAGGCTCATCAGAAACTCCATCTTTTGTGCGATGAGTACTTCGATTTGCCCTGCCAGTATTTCCAGCAACTGTGCTTCCGTAATTTGCCCTGCCACATTTTCGATGGCGAAATCCTGGGCGATCAGTTCGGTCGTGACGCGCAATTGGTCGGTGTCCATGAGGCTTATTTAGGCTCCAGCAGTTGGAAAAACTGATCCAGGTTAGGCAGAATGACGATTTCAGTGCGACGGTTGGCTCGACGGCCATCATCGCTCACATTGGTCGCTTTGGGGCGATATTCGGAGCATCCCCCCGCCGTCATACGCCTGGGATCAACCCCATAGCGGCGCTGAAGGTTGCGCACGACAGCAGTTGCGCGCTTGGCGCTAAGGTCCCAATTATCAGAAATACAGGCATTGGAGATTGGGACGCTGTCGGTATGGCCTTCTACGAGAATTTCCAGCTCCTTATAATCGTTCAGTACTTTAGCAATTTTGCTCAATATGGTCTCGGCCTGTTGGCTGATATCGGCGCTGCCCGAGCGGAAAAGCATACGGTCGGACAGTGAAATATAGACCACCCCTTTGCGGACTTCGACCGTTACGTCCTCGTCATTGACATCGGCCAGGGAGCGCTTCAAATTCATCACCAGGTTGAGGGCGAGGGAATCCTTGCGCTGGATCGCCGACGTCAGGTCCTGGATATAGGTACTTTGTTTGTCAATGGCTTCCAGGGACTTTTTGATATTCTCCGCACCGGTTTTGCTGACGACGGAGAGGTCCGCGAGCCGGTCCAGCAGGTTGGCGTTGTTGGTTTTGAAGTATTCGAGTTGTTGCTCCAGCATAGCAGATTTACCGCGTTCGTTGAGCAGCTCGGTATTTTTGGTGAGCAGCGCGTTCTCGCGGTCGCGCAGGCTGGTGCGCAGTGCGTTAAGTTCGTTTTGTAATTTCGCCTTATCTGCTTCGCAGTTTTCAGCAGAGATTTTCATGCGCTCGAGCTGGAGTACGAGATCATCCCGCGTGCCCAGCATGGCATTGTATTCCTTTTTCGCTACACAGGAACCCAGCGTAAGTACCACAAATAAAAAAAATGGGATTTTTTTCATCGTCAACTTTGGTTTGAAAATATCGTAAAGTTTAAAGATAAGGCAAGTGATTTTCTTTTTTCACTGCCCCGGTCAAAAAATATTATTGCGGAAGTGCCGCACAAACAAGACGCCGACTTTGGCGGCGAAATATTGTTTGGGGAAGACCCTGTCGCATGAGGCCTTTTTTTGGTGCTTCGCACCGCACTGTGTTTGGTGGAGGTTCTGTAAAAAGTATCTTGCCGCCTGCGGCGGCAGAATTTTATATTTAAACCGCGCCTGGTTCGTTGATTTTGCTTCGCAAAATCAACGAACCAGGCGCGGTTTAAAATAGACTTGTTGCGAAGTGCCGAAAAAAGACTTTTGATAAAAACCCACAGCGCGAAAAAAAGCTGATGTGGATATGAATGGCCTCGTGCATGAATTCAAACAAAAAAAGAAACCCGGGAGTTCGCTTTGCGCGCTGTCTGAAGCCATTTAAGGGGAAAATTTAAGTTTGCGGCAGCTATCAGTACATTGTCGGCGGGCGCTGCAAAAATAATTGGAGAATTCGCCCGTTCCAGATTTGTTTTTTTCGTACAAACCCCTTTGTTTTGCTAAATCTATTGGAAAAACGAATCATGGCAGAATTTCAGATCAAAGAAACCCCGAAAGAATACGACGTAATCGTAATCGGGTCGGGCGCAGGAGGCGGCATGGCCGTCTATGAATTGACCAAAGCAGGGGCAAAAGTGTGTCTTTTGGAAGCCGGGCAACATTTCGACCCTGCGGACCCGAAATATATCACCCAGCTCAAGTGGCCTTACGAATCGCCGCGCCGGGGAGCAGGCACACGCTACCGGCCTTTCGGTGATTTCGACGCAGCCTACGGTGGCTGGGATATTGATGGCGAGCCATATACCAAGGTGCCGGGAACCGATTTCCGCTGGTTCCGCTCGCGTATGCTCGGGGGGCGAACCAACCACTGGGGCCGCATCAGCCTCCGCTTTGGCCCCGATGACTTCCGGCGGAAGTCTATTGACGGCCTGGGGGAGGACTGGCCCATCACCTACAACGATGTAGCGCCTTTCTACGATGAGGTAGATCGCCTTATCGGGGTATTCGGCACGAACGAAAACCTGCCCAACGACCCGGATTCAATTTTCCTTCCTGCCCCCAAGCCCCGCCTGCACGAGCTGCTGATCCAGAAAAGCAATAAAAAGCTGGGCGTTACAACAATCCCTTCCCGGCTGAGTATCCTTACCCGCAAGATCAACGATGACCGTGGGGTTTGCTTCTACTGCAACCAATGTGCCCGCTCCTGCGTAGTTTATGCTGATTTCTCTTCCTCTTCCTGCCTCTGTAAACCGGCAGAAAAGACCCAAAACCTGCATACCATCTATTACGCGATGGCCCGGGAAATCCTGACCGACCCCCGTACGGGCCTGGCTACCGGAGTTTCCTATGTGGATACGCTCACGATGGAGGAAAAGACGGTAAAGGGAAAAATTGTTGTTCTTGCTGCCAGTGCCTGCGAGTCGGCCCGCTTGCTGCTAAACTCTAAATCCCCGCGCTTCCCGGACGGCCTCGCTAATTCTTCCGGTGTTGTGGGCAAGTATCTCCACGATTCGACCGGTGCTTCCCGGGGTGCCCTGGTACCCATGCTGCTCGACCGCCAGCGCTACAACGAAGACGGGGTGGGCGGGCTGCACATCTATTCTCCTTGGTGGCTGGACAATAAAAAACTGGACTTCCCCCGCGGATACCACATCGAATACTGGGGCGGAATGGATATGCCCGCTTATGGATTTGGCTGGGGCATCGAAGGCGTGAACGGACTGGTACCCGACCGCAATGGGATGCGCCGGGAGCCGGGAGGCTACGGCACCTCTCTCAAGGACGACTATCGCCGTTTTTATGGTGCTTACATCGGAATGGCCGGAAGGGGCGAAGCGATTGCCCGGGAAGACAACTACTGCGAAATTGATCCCAATGTGGTGGACAAATTCGGCATCCCGGTGTTGCGCTTTCACTACAAGTGGTCTGATTATGAGCGTCTCCAGGCCAAACACATGCATGAGACCTTCGAACAAATCATCCGAAACCTGGGCGGCATCCCGCTGGGCGAAAAACCTGGCCCCGAACAGGATTACGGGCTCAACGCCCCGGGTGAGATCATCCACGAAGTCGGGACCATCCGCATGGGCAACGACCCCAAAAAGTCCGCCCTCAATAAATGGCAGCAGGCGCACGATGTCAAAAACCTCTTCGTCACCGATGCCGCACCGTTTGTATCCCAGGGCGATAAAAATTGTACCTGGACGATTCTTGCCCTGTCCATGCGTGCCTCCCGACATATCGTGGCGGAACGCAAAGCCGGTAACCTTTAAACATAACGCTCATGAAGCGCAGAAATATCCTCAAAGGCATAGGCCTGAGCTCCCTTGGCCTCGTCGGCCTGCATCCTCAAATCCGGGCGGCAGAACTGCCTGATTTCCCGGTGCCCGATGACAAAGGCAAAAAAGGGCCTGCTTTCGAGCAGTTCGGCCGCACCGAATACGAAAAGGAACGCGATGCCCGATTGTTTGCAGAACAGTTTTTCAACAAGCACGAAATGGCGACTATTGCCATCCTCGTGGATATCATCATCCCCCGCGACGAGCGCTCGGGCAGTGCGACCGATGCCGGTGTGCCCGATTTCATCGAGTTTATGGCAAAAGACCAACCCTACATGCAAACCCCCCTCCGCGGCGGGCTCGCCTGGCTCGACAACCAGTCGGTCAAAAGGTTCGGAAAAGTATTTGTGGACGTTCAGCCGTCCCAACGCATCGAAATCGTCGAGGATATCGCCTATCCCGAAAAAAAGAAACCTGGAATGAGCCAGGGCATTGCGTTCTTTTCCCTCATGCGCAACCTCACTGCCTCCGGGTTCTGGAGCAGTAAAATGGGGATCGAAGATATGGGCTATGCCGGCAACGTGCCCAACACCTGGAACGGCCCCCCCGCAGAAGTGCTGCGCCAATATGGGCTGGATCAGGAATAGGCCGGTGGCGAAGCGTTGCTGAAGGAAAAAATAAGCCGCCTTCGCCCCCGGCCGGGCGGCGCCTCCTGAAAAAGGTTATTTGAGGCTGAAGCGGTAGGTAATCGTACCACACTGCTCCTCGTCTTCACCCTTTTCAAACTTCCACTTCATCGCGTTTGCCCTGGCAATCGCCACCAACTTGGGGTCTGAGCTGGTGGACCCTCCCGGCTTGTACCTTGCACTGATCACGACACCGTCGGCGTTTACACAAACATCGAGCACGATATCACCGGCCTGTTGAAAATCATCGGTAATCGAGGGCCGCGCAACCGGCCGCCGATCGCCAAACCCCCTGGCGACTCCACCGACACCGCTGCTGATCCCCGTCAGCTTCTCGCCGCTGGGATCTCCACCGGGATCGCCCTGGTTGCCGGGCTTTGAGGTATTTCCTTTCCCTGCCCCCCCCCCACCGCCAAGGCTGGAGCTGATCTTGTCCTTTAATGCCTTTGCCTCTGCAGCGGCCTTTCTGTCGGCTTCTTCCCGGGCTTTCCGATCCGCCTCTTCCCGGGCCCTCCGATCGGCCTCTTCGGCTTGTTGTTTTTCCCGCTCCTTTTGCTGCCGTACCGCTACGGCGCTGGGATCTTCAGTTTTTACGACCGGCCTGGGCGTTTCGGTCTCGGGTTTTTTACTGGGTTGCTTTTGTGGTTCCGTTTTTTTCGGCTCGGGCTTTTCCGGTTGTGGTGGGGCGGGCGCCTCTTCCGGTTGCGGGATCTCTATTTCGGCGGGCGCGGCAGCCGGTGCATTTTCATCGCCCTGACCAACATCGGGCAGCCCCAAATTGACCAATACCCCTGGAGGGCCGGGGGGCGGTGACGGGATGCTGAGTAACGGCAGCAACAACAGGATAATAACGATCGTATGGATCACCATACTCGTCAAAAAGCCTTTGCGCTTATATTTTCGTTCGGCCGGGCTCAAATAATTTTCCATATAGATTTGATTTTGGGACAAGGTAAAGTGGGTTAATCCCGTTATTTTCCAAAAAGGCTGTTTAGCGTTGTTGCGGTGGGGTTCTCCCGGCGTAAAATGGCCCTTTTTCGCCCACACTGTGCCATTTTCGATCCTGTAGGGGTTGTGGGGTTGTGTAAAAAGGTTTTTGCCGCCTGCGGCGGCAGAATATTCTTTTGAAA
>JBMOJO010000366.1:0-3027 GCA_049315745.1 Saprospiraceae bacterium
AGAATCCCATCGCAACAAGTCTAATGTATCCTTTTGCTAAATCAGGCCCAATTTTCAGGAATTTTGTGCCACGGTACTTGCAACTATGCCCCCGTCTGCTTATTTTACGGGCATTAACGCCACCGCGAAATAAAACCCTGTCTCTATGCCCGGCGAAAAGGAAAAAGGTATCCGCACCGATCGGAGCGGTGTCGGGGAAACGGCCCCCACCGGCATCAACCACCTCTTGGTGATTGCGATAGATGATTATTTGTATTGTCCGAAATTGAGCAACTGCGTCAAGGACGCTAAGGACTTTGCGCACCTGCTCTGGGAGCGGTACCA
Organism: Saprospiraceae bacterium; assembly: GCA_049315745.1. GTDB lineage: Bacteria > Bacteroidota > Bacteroidia > Chitinophagales > Saprospiraceae > JADJPL01. The sequence goes on from JBMOJO010000366.1 coordinate 325, forward strand.
GTTTGAAGAAGCCGACACATATTTTTTACTCAATACAGCGGCCACCCGCCCGAATATTCTGAATACAATCCGGGATTTACGCAGCAAGGTCAAAGATACCGACAGCCTGGTCATCTATTATTCCGGTCATGGCCAGACGGTGGATGATGTGGGCTATTGGATTCCGGTAGATGCAGCTGCCGATAACGAAGTGGATTTTGTGTCCACGCTGGAGCTAAAGCCGCGCCTGGATGCCATCAACAGCTTCCATACCTTTCTGATTGCGGATGCGTGTTTTTCGGGGTCGCTGTTTTTGGCCTTCAAAGATGTGCCTATGGCTGCCGGAGAGAATAAACGCTCCCGCTGGGGACTTGCGGCGAGCCACAGCCGCGAAAAGGCGCTGGATGGCACGCCCGGGGAGAACAGCCCGTTTGCCGAGCGGCTGCTCAAAAACCTGCGCAACAATACGGAAAGCCTCGGCATCCAGAAACTCGCCGGTCGGCTGATAGATGAGGTACATGTGACTAGCGAACGCAAACAGACGCCGGTGTTTAAGCCGCTGAATGTAAGGGGGGACGATTCCGGGCAGTTTGTGTTCAGGCTGAAGCAGGCAACACTGGATATTATCACGGATTACCCTGAAACAATAAATGTAAAAGATTTTTCTGCTGGACAGAGCGCTTACACGCATAACGTGTCAAAGGTTGATTCCAATGAGCAGAAGACCGATATACTTGCTAAACTAAAATCCAAAGTTCGGGAATGTATCGCGCAGGACGACCTGAATGGTGCCTTAAAATTAATGGAAGAACGAATCGCAGATAATCGTCCGATATCCAACACGTTCTTATCGCTCAAAGCCAGATATTCAAATTTGAGAAATGAGGGTCTTGGGGGAATGTTATTCGAGGACGTAAAATCGGTAAAGCGTGCCTCTATTGTCCATTCTTTATTAGAGCTGTTGGATATGCTGAGTACTTCAGACATTAAATGAACATACGTAAAACTAGATAAAATGTCCATGACTATCCGTGAAATTAGGGTCGAGGTTAAGCATATCTTTTCCAACGACGGGATTGGAGCGGCGATTAAGCGATTAAAAGCCCTGGTCCATCCCGAAGGAAAAGCGTATAATTCCGTATTACAGATCGAACGGGAATTGAGGGAAGTCAATTTGAAAAAGGTTTCGGGCTCAATTGATCAGCACGGATTGGATGTGAAGTATGCAGAATTAGGAGAACGCCTGCTGACATTGCTGGATACGTTAGATATATCCGACTTGGAGCCACCCCAAAAAGGAAAAAAATCTAAACAGGGCAGTCTATTGTACCAGATACCCGCTGCAATGGAGGTAGAGAAAGAAACACGCTGTCGTGTTCGCATCGCTTATGATCTTGATTCAATACTGGAAAATATAGAATTGACCAAAGATACGCATGTGAAGGAAGTGCGTATTTCCGAGGTCATGCAAGTTGAATTAATTGACCCTGCGCATGAAGCCGCTTTTTTTATCCGGACTTTTAACAGCGAGGAGCAATTTATTGAAAAGGACGAATATACAGAATGGATATTTTTCGTGAAGCCGCTTAGGGAAGGGAGTTTCCCACTTCTGTTGCGTATATCAGTGATTGAAAAAGTTGGGGAGAAGGAGCGGAAGCGTGATATCGTACTCGAGGAAACGGTAGTTATCGTAGCTGAATTGGGGGATGCGCCTGCGCCTGATTTCAAGCAATCCGGGGTTATCTTGGGCGAGCCTCCACTTGCTTCAACGGATACGCGTGCCGCAACACGGAAGCGTTCGCCGGCGTTGAAAAGAACATTCTCCATTGCGCTTTCCCTGGCAGCTTTAATGATGGTTTCAGGGTTGGCTTACGCCACATTGCCTCCTGTGCGTATGAATATTGATTGGACAATCACGACACTGCGAAATACCCGCGAGGCTTACCAGGAGTTTGCGAAAAAGTATGAAGGGAAACCCAGGGCTGAGCAAGCTTTGGTAAAAGTAGAGGAATTGGACTGGAGGGCAGTAGTTGAAGAAAAGAGTATCCCTGATATAGAACGTTTTCTGATGGAACATCCTCAGGGCTTATTCGAGGAAAAGGCAACTGAACTGCTGGAGACCCTGTACTTCGAAAAATTGGTCACAAAGGCATCGCCGGAAGCACCTGTGCTTTCAATAGAAAGTTTTATTAAGCGCTTCCCAGAAAGTAAACTGGTGGAAGCGGCTGAAAAGGAATTGCGACAGATCCAAAACGGCACGGAGAATGCCCTTGAAAAAGCACCATCCCAGTCTTCGGCGCCTGAGGAGGCTCAGCGTCCCAACGAATCGGGTTCCGCAGCAGCCTGGACCCGCGCCCTTGCCGAGAATACCCCGAAAGCATTCAATGATTACTTGCGCAGGTTCCCCAATGGTGCCAATTCAGCCGAGGCGCGGCAGCGAATTGCGGGGTTTGCTTCGACCCGCGAGCGCGCCGACTGGGACGAAGCGCTCCGCGCCAATACCATCGAGGCCTATAACGCACACAAGCGCAGATACCCTGGCGGCACCTACACCGGCGAAGCGGATAGCCGCATTGCTGCCCTACGGGAGGCAGCGGATTATAAAGCTGCTGTATCGCAAAACACTGTAGCCGCTTACCGCAGTTTTCTGGAAAAATACCCGGACGGCACCCGTTCCGGGGATGCCCGCAGCCGGCTGAACGGCCTGCAGGCGGCCGGGGAAGA
>JBMOJO010000088.1:0-13553 GCA_049315745.1 Saprospiraceae bacterium
GACGCGTCTCTCAGAAGAATATTCTGCCGCCGAAGGCGGCAAAAGACTTTTTACACGACCCCAGGGCCCATGCTATACCAAATAAATTCCTCGCGGCGAAGCCGCGGCCCTCCCTTATAAACAGATATAAAAAGTCTAATCCCAACATAACCCCAAACTCGGGGAATAGTTGTACGTCCGGGCGTAAGTCTGGCCGCAAACCCCACCCGGGGCCTGCAAAAAGTGATCTCAAGCGCTATATTGACGAGCATCTCCCCGTCTGGTGACGAAAATCATAGGTAAAAAAGCATTCCTGCGATAAGTTTGACTTTTGAAACAAGTCTTCTATTCAAAAGGAATAAAACAAGCGCCTATGCCTTCCCCTGCATCCGATCTGACCCGTCCGACAGATTTATTTGATCACAGCGAAAGCACTGGGGCGACGAGGTCGAAGATACCTGTGTATAAAGATTTGCTTCCGCCCTGCAACCGCTCTTGTCCGGCTGGAGAAAATATTCAGGCCTGGCTGGCAGAGGCACAAAGCGGTAATTTCTACGCTGCATTTCAAAAGCTGATTGAGGACAACCCGTTTCCTGCGATCAGCGGCAGGTTGTGCGTTCATCCCTGTGAGACCGGGTGTAACCGTACCCATATTGACGAGACGGTAAATATCCATGCGGTAGAGCGGTTTATTGGGGATAAGGCAATCGAAGCGCAGTGGCAGGTAGCATATCAGGCTATCCCGACCGGGCAGCGGGTGCTGGTCGTAGGGGCGGGGCCTGCCGGGCTTTCAGCCGCCTACCATCTGACGCGGATGGGGCACGTGGTAGAGGTCTATGAGGCGCAGCAACATGCCGGTGGGCTGCTTTACTACGGAATTCCTGCTTACCGCCTCCCGCCGGAAGTCAGGGAGGCCGAAATTGGACGGCTGAAAACGATGGGTGTTGCTTTCCATTTCGGCAAAAAAGTAACGGATGTCCTCGCAGAAAAGGCGAGCGGGGGCTTTGATGCTGTTTTTCTGGGGAATGGCGCACAGGAGTGTAAGAAAGAAGCCATTCAACTGCAGGAGGCGGTACCTGTACTGGACGCTTTCAAAGTACTCTATGCCATTACAGGGGGAGCGCCCCTGCCCTTGGGGAAAAAGGTAGTCATCTATGGGGGCGGCAAGCTGGCCCTCTATCTTTCCAGGGTGATGCGCCGCCTGGGGGTGATGTCTGTGGTATTGTACAGCGGGGATAAAAAACTTATGCCGGCTTATGACTTTGAAGCGGACGATGCCATCGCCGAGGGTATCGAAGTGCAGCTTTTGCGCAGTATCCGGCGCGTAGAAGGCAACCGGTTTATCGTAGAGGCCATGCAAGTGGACAAAGGCAGGATTATGTCAACGGGCGTTTACGAGACCCTGGAGGCGGATGCGCTTATCCTCGCTACCGGCCAGGAAGCGGATACGGTCTTTCTGCAGGACGTACAGGAGATATCGCTGAATGCGGATGGCACCATTCAGGTTGATGAGGGCAGGATGACGGGTCATCCCGGGATTTTTGCGGGCGGCGATGTGATCGGTGGGGAACGGGGAACGGTAATTGCGATAGGCCATGGCAGGAAAGCGGCAAAGTACATAGATGCCTTCCTGAGGGGAAAGATCGTTGAAAAGCAGGAGAAACACGGCACGGCATTGTTTCGGAAAATGCACCTTTGGTATAAAACCGAGGCACCCAAACAGGCACAGGAAGTGTTGCCTCCCCGTATTGCGGTCAAAGGCTTTGAAGAGGTGGTGGCGGGGCTCTCATCAGGAGAGGCCCGTTATGAGGCGATGCGCTGCCTGAGCTGTGGCAACTGCTTTGAATGCGACGGCTGCTACGGGGCCTGCCCGGAGGATGCGATCATTAAGCTTGGGCCGGGCAAACGTTATAAATTCGATTATGACGCCTGTACAGGGTGTGGGGTTTGTTTTGAACAATGCCCCTGCTATGCAATCGAAATGGTACCACAAGTCTAAAGGATTCTTAAAGGAGCACATCATGCCAGAAACGCAACCAACAAAAATCGCGATGATTGACGGCAACGAGGCCACCGCCTACACGGCGTATCGCGTCAACGAAGTCTGTGCCATTTACCCGATTACCCCGTCTTCGAATATGGCCGAGTTTGCAGATGAATGGGCGGCACGCGGAATCCGCAATATCTGGGGGGCAGTACCCGAGGTGATCGAGATGCAAAGTGAGGGCGGGGCGGCAGGTGCCGTGCATGGCGCCCTGCAGACGGGTTCCCTGACAACCACCTTCACGGCATCGCAGGGGCTTATGCTGATGCTGCCGAACATGTTTAAAATAGCAGGGGAACTCACCCCCGCGGTCTTTCATATCGCGGCCCGCTCACTGGCTGCCCAGGGGCTGTCAATTTTTGGCGACCACCAGGACGTCATGGCTGCCCGTTCGACAGGCTTTGCGATGTTGAGTGCGGCGAGTGTACAGGAAGCGCATGATTTTGCCCTTATCGCCCAGGCGGCCACCTTGCACGCTAAAGTGCCTTTCCTGCATTTTTTCGACGGTTTTCGTACCTCGCATGAGGTAAACAAGGTGACTTTGCTGGGCGAGGAACAAATTCGGGAAATGATCCCGGATGCCGAAGTATTCGAGCATCGGAAAAGGGCGATGAACCCCGATCATCCGTTTATACGGGGTACTGCCCAAAACCCGGATGTATATTTTCAGGGCCGCGAAACGGTCAATCCTTTTTACCAGGCAACACCGGAAATCGTGGAGGGGGTGATGGAGAAGTTTGCCGCAGTAACGGGGAGGCATTACCGGCTTTTTGAATATACCGGCGATCCAGAGGCCGATCGCGTACTCGTCATTATGGGGTCCGGCGGCGAAACCGCCGCAGAAACTGCCCTGGCGCTAAATGCACAGGGAGAGAAGACGGGCGTCGTCCAGGTGCGCTTGTACCGGCCTTTTTCAGCAGGGCATTTCATAGCGGCCCTGCCTTCGACGGTTCGCTCTGTCGTCGTTCTGGACAGGACCAAAGAGCCGGGGGCCGCTGCAGAACCACTTTTTCAGGACGTGATGTCGGCGCTGGTGCTATCCGCGCAAAGTGGTGCAATTAAACAGATACCCGGGCTTTTCGGGGGGCGTTACGGGCTATCTTCCAAGGAATTTACCCCGGCCATGGTCAAGGCGGTATTTGATGAACTTAAAAGGCCACAACCCAAAACGCAGTTTACTGTCGGCATCAACGATGATGTGTCATTTCTGAGTCTGGAGTATGATCCGGCCTTTTCCCTCGACGAGTCTAAATGGACGCAGGCGATGTTTTTTGGCCTGGGCGCGGATGGTACTGTCGGGGCCAATAAGAACAGCATCAAGATTATCGGTGAGAATACCGGCCTGTTTGCACAGGGGTACTTCGTGTATGATTCGAAGAAATCTGGGGCCAGGACAGTATCCCATCTGCGTTTCGGCCCCCAACCGATCCGTGCGCCCTACCTGTTGCACCAGGCTGATTTTATCGCCTGCCATCAATTTAACTTCATCCGGAAAGTTGAGATGCTCCGCCGTGCCAAAGTGGGGGGTACATTTTTACTCAACAGCCCTCACCCCCCTGAGGAGGTCTGGGATAGACTCCCGGCACATGTTCAGCAGGCTATCCTGTATAAGAAGCTGAGGTTTTACGTCATTGACGCTACCTCGGTGGCGCGGGAGAACGGCATGGGCACGCGCATCAACACCATTATGCAAACCTGTTTTTTCGCACTCTCCGGAGTGCTGCCGAAACAGGAGGCAATCGCACAGATCAAACGCGCCATTGAAAAAACCTATAGAAAAAAGGGAAAATCGGTGGTGGAAAAGAATTTTCAGGCGGTAGATGCCACGCTTGACCATTTATATGAAGTAAGCATTTCGGGGAAAGTTACGGCAAAGGGGCTAACGGAGGCGGTCGTACCTTCCGCGGCGCCCCGTTTTGTTCAGGAGGTCACGTCGTTGATGATGTCCGACCGGGGCGATGAGCTGCCGGTGAGCAAAATCCCTTTTGATGGTACTTTTCCCAGCGGCACGACGAAATGGGAAAAGCGCAACATCAGCGAGCAAGTGGCCATCTGGGAGCCCGATTTATGTATCCAATGCGGCAACTGCGCATTTGTGTGCCCACATGGCGTGATCAGGGCCAAATTTTTCAACGAGGGTTTTTTGGAATCCGCACCGGAAGGGTATCAAACGGCCCCGATCAATGCCCGGGGCTTCCCGGAAACCAGGTACGCATTACAGGTTTATCTGGAGGACTGCACCGGATGTGCGCTTTGTGTGGAGGCTTGCCCGGCAACAGAACCCCGGGACCGCTCGCGCAAGGCGATCAATATGGGGGATAAAACGCCGATCCTTGAACAAGCGCGCGCGCATATCCATTTCTTCGAGGCTATTCCGTGGAATGACCGCGCCAAGGTCAATTTTTCCATCGTCCACGGCGCACAATTCCTTGAGCCATTGTTCGAGTTTTCGGGGGCCTGCGCCGGATGTGGGGAAACGCCCTATATCAAACTGCTCACGCAACTTTTTGGCGACCGTCTGCTGGTCGCCAACGCAACCGGCTGCTCTTCGATTTTTGGGGGCAACCTTCCTACCACGCCCTGGGCAGTCAACAGCGAGGGCAGAGGCCCGAGTTGGTCGAATTCCCTGTTTGAGGACAATGCAGAGTTTGGCCTTGGTATGCGTATTACCGCCGACAAACAGATGGAATATGCCGGGATGTTGCTCCAGAAGTTGGCGCCGCTGATTGGCGAAGCGCTGGTAGATGCGATTATGGGCGCCCACCAGGTGAACGAGTCCGAAATTCAGGAACAGCATCAGCGGGTGGAGGTACTGCGGCAGCGCCTTTCACAGATCGAAGACCCCGAGGCCCGCCGCCTGGAATCCGTGGCCGGCCAGTTGGTACGCCGCAGTGTCTGGCTGGTCGGTGGCGATGGCTGGGCTTACGATATCGGGTATGGCGGGTTGGACCACGCGCTGGCTACAGGGCGCAACATCAACATCCTGGTGTTGGATACCGAGGTTTATTCCAATACCGGCGGTCAGATGTCGAAAGCTACGCCTACGGCAGCAGCGGCAAAATTCGCTGCCGCGGGCAAACGGGTGGGCAAAAAAGATCTGGCGATGCAGGCGATCTCGTATGGAAATGTTTATGTAGCCCGGGTCGCCTTTGGGGCAAACCCCCAACAGACCCTCCTCGCCATACGCGAGGCAGAAGCCTATGACGGCCCGTCCCTGGTCCTCGCCTACAGCCATTGTATCGCGCACGGAATCAATATGCAGGAAGGCCTCGACCAACAGCGCAGGGCAGTGGACAGCGCATACTGGCCACTGCTGCGGTATAACCCGGAACTCCGCAAGAAGGGCAAGAACCCTTTTATCCTCGACGCACCGCGCCCAACAATCGCCCTCAGGGATTATGCCTATAAAGAAATGCGCTATCGCCAATTGACCCTCTCCAACCCCGCCGAAGCGGAGGAGCTGATGAAACTGGCCCAGGAGCTCGTCAACCTGCGCTGGAAAACCTACGAGGAAATGGCAACAAAAACCGCTTCAGACTTTACCCCGATAGCTTAAGGCCTTCCCTGTTTTCGGCAGCAAGTATATCTGCGCAAACGCTTAAACAAATACCGCTATGGATTTTCGCACAAAGTATATGGGTCTTTCCCTTCGTTCCCCACTTGTCGTCTCGGCATGCCCTCTTTCGGAAGACCTGGACAACATCCTGCGCATGGAGGATGCCGGGGCCGGCGCTGTGGTCTTGTTTTCACTTTTCGAAGAGCAAATCCGCATGGAGGAGATGGCACGCGAGCAGGTACTGGCGTCCACGTCGAACCTGTTTGCAGAGGCGCAAGGGTATTTCCCGGGCCTGGAGGACTACCATTTCGGGGCAGAGCAATACCTGGAGCACATCCGGGTAGCGAAGGAGCGTACCAGGATACCGATTATTGCCAGTCTGAACGGAATTACTCCGGAGGGCTGGGCAACTTTTGCCCACGATATTGAAGCTGCCGGCGCGGATGGCCTGGAAGTCAATATTTTCTACATTCCCGCGGATATCCGCCTGAGCGCGGAAGCTGTAGAACAGCGCTATCTCGATATTATGCGGATTTTGAAAAGTACGGTCCGTATCCCGGTAGCCGTAAAGTTGAACCCCTACTTCAGCGCTATGGGTAATATGGCATTTCGCATGGCGGATGCGGGCGCAGATGCACTGGTGCTGTTTAACCGCTTTTACCAGCCGGACTTCGACATCGAGCGCTTACAGGTGTTGTCCGACCTGCAGTACAGTGCTGCCAGTGAAATCCGCCTCCCTTTACTTTGGCTGGCGATTTTATATGGAAAAGTGCCCGTTTCCCTGGCAGCTACGACAGGTGTCCAGGGGGCGGAAGAAGCGATTAAGTACCTGCTTGCCGGTGCCGACGTGGTAATGACCGCTTCGACGCTTTATAAACATGGTATAGGCCACCTGCGAACCATGCACAAAGATATAATGGAATGGATGCGGCGAAAAGGCTTTGATTCCGTCGAAGCATTCAGGGCGGTGATGAGCCAGCGAAATATTTCGGACCCCTCGGCTTATGAGCGGGCCAACTATATCCATATCGTCGGATCGGAGAAAAATCGTTGATTTTCTGACGAAAAATCCTTTTTGGCAGGGTGATCCACAATTTGTACTTTGTGCGCTGTTGTTAATCTGTCACGATGCCATTGCAAGCGAACACCAATGCCAATCCCGTGATGAAGGGATACACCTTGTTCCTCGACCGGGACGGGGTCATCAATGAGCGCCTTCCCGGGGACTACGTCCGGCAATGGGCGGATTTCCGGTTTATTGACGGGGTACTTGGGGCGCTGAAGTTTTTTGCGGGTTACTTTGGCCGTATCATAATCGTGACCAACCAACAGGGGGTTGGCAAGGGGTTAATGGGGGTAGCAGATCTGGAAGCCGTACACCGCCAAATGCTCGGGGCGATCGCAGCGGCCGGGGGGCGGATAGACGGGATATATTATTGCCCGGACCTGGCGGTCAAGCCGGGCAACTGCCGTAAGCCGGCTCCGGCTATGGCGCTCCATGCACAGCGCGATTTCCCGGAGATAGATTTCCCGCGTGCCGTGATGGTTGGCGATACCGCAAGCGATATGGCCTTCGGCCGCGGGCTTAACATGCGGACGGTATGGATCGAAGGCACAGCAGAGGCTCCCGAAGGAATCAGCGATGTTGTCGAACAGGCAGATTTCCGTTTTGACAGCCTTGCGGCATTTGCCCGTGCATTGCGCTGAACGGGACTTACTGTCAGGGGTTCAGGGCATGGCAGATTTCCTGGATTACGCCGTCTTGTTCTTCGATAAATGCAAGGGCGATACGCTTCAGGGCGTGCATATTGGCCTCTGAGACATCGGACATTTCGCTGCTGCTTTCCGGGATATTGGGGCTAAGCCGGTAGTAGTGCCTTTTGCCGTCGCGCGTCGGGGGCAGGATATACTGCATTTGATAGTCCACCGATTCTGAAACGCCCTGCATCAGGATATCTACGACCGGGCGCGCCCATCCGATCAGTCCCCAGTCTTTCGCTTCCAGGTAGGGATAGGGGTGCGTAGTATGTCCCGTGCCCAACGACAGCATGAAGAAATCCGGTGCGTGTTCCGGTGCGAGGTATTGTGGCAGCCCTGCGCTGAAATCCCTTGCCGTATCCCCGGTATTCACACCTTCTGCAGAAATCCCGCGGGCCTGCGAAGCATCTATCGCCTCCTGGTAATCCTTCCATCTTTTGAGGTTGATGGCCTCCGTATAAGCCAGCATGGCCGGGTTATTGGCGAAGACGCCGCCGTCCACAAGGGCGAGCTGATCGTAGTGGCCATTACTGAGCAGATGGGGTTCGAAGTAGGTAGGGGCTGCGGAAGTGGCCCGTGCAATATCGCGCATACGGAAGTTTTCATGGTTAGGCCGCAATTGGGCTTCCCGGGAAATGAAGTAAAAGGGTTTGCGCCGCACGATATCATAAGCGGTGATCAAGAGCCCGGTTTTACTGTTGATCAATTCCGCTTCCCCGAAGTAGGCATGGAGGATATCCTCCAGGCCCTGGTGCTGGAACGATTCGTCCACCAGGCTGCCGAGCGCCTGGACCCAATGCCGCTTCTGGAAAATCTGCTGGCCGTTTGATTCGTAGAGCTTTGCAATCCTGGAGGCTGCGTACGGCTGCCCCGTTTCGGGGTCATTGACGTTGAGCCCGATTGCGATGATTCCGCCGGTAGAGGTGCCGGCGAGGAGGTCAAACATTTCGGAAGTTTTTTTTCCGGTACGCCGTTCGATCTCGGTGAGGATGAGTGCAGGGATGAGGCCGCGGATACCGCCACCATCAATAGACAGGATCTTGATTGCCATAGGGGGATAATTAAGCGTTACATAATCAGGATAACTTCGGTTGCGCCATAACCATATTTTGGATGGTATTCATTTTTAAAGGTAATTACCTCCGGGATGCGGAGCAGACAGGAGGCGATGGCATTCTTGAGACGACCTTCCCCTACGCCGTGGATGATGAAGACCCTTTCCATCCCTAGGCGTATCGCTTTTTCGATATAAGCCTCGAATACCCGGAGCTGCAGCTGCAGGATTTGGGCATTGGAAAGTTGTTGGTGCCCCTGGACGAGTTTTTCGATATGCAGGTCGAGCGCTATGGAAAATTCGGCAGCTTCCTTGACTTCGTGGTTGCTGCGGTGGTTGTTACCTGTGGGCTGGCGTACCGGCGGCGCGTTTCGCTGGGTATAAGTTTTCAGGTCTTCTGTCGGGCTTTTTTTGCGTTCTGCCGTTAATGCTTCGAACAGGGTCAGTACATGTGCCTGCCGGTAGAGGATAGGGGATAGCGGGGTGAGGGCGGAAAAGAAAACGCCGGGTTTGATTCGCATATCTTTTGCATACCGGCTGCCGGTCCCATCTTTGACGATTTTCCAGCAGGTGGCCCTTGCTTCCGGAAATTCGTTGAGGTCGTCATATTGCATGTTGCCCAGTTCGGAACACCCACCGGCATCCAGCTTGCCTTTTTTCCCAAATCGTTTTGTCCCGGCGGCAAAAAAATCAAGTTCGAAGAGGATAGGGTCGGGGGTATCGTTGAGCAGGGATACGGTGAAGCTTTCCGGCGTGCCGTCGTTCTGCAATATCGGCTCAAAGGCGAGCAGGATACCATTGGGGGCACTCATCTTTTTTCTTTTGCACAGCCGCGCAGCGATCTGCCATCGAGGGCCGCTTCCACAGAATAAGGATAAACGGTATCCGACATACCATCGCTGCAAGTGCCGGGCCGGAGGATAATTTTGAGGTTGCTCTGGTCCTCACCGCTGCCGAGGGAAGTGAAAAACTCGATCACATCGCCTTTATTGACAGGAGGGGTGAATGGATAGGTGACCGGGCCGACGTCCGGGGCCTGGAAAGTAATCCCGCTTTCGCTGATATCTATTGACCAGAAAGGCTCTGTACCTGTACAGCGGAAGGCAGGGGCCTGCTGAAGGGACATTCCGCGGGAGCTTGCGATCGGTTTTGTACCGGGGCCACACGCAGGAAGGGAAAGCGCCAGGAATAATAACAGGCAGTAATAGGGCATAAAACCGGACTTTTGTATTTTGCGAATCAGTAGGGGTCACAAGGCTTATCGTGGACGAATAACAACTCGCCCGCCCGACCACCACACGACCTCGGAACAAGTTATATTGAAAAACAATCCTTTAATGTCAAAAGTTGCAAACCACCGGTGGCGGCTTGCGCAATTTCTTGAATTTTACTGGTGGCGGGGCTATCTGCGCAAACGGCCCTCTGGGGAATACCTCGAGCGCAAACGGGCTTATTGGGAAGTGCTGTTGCGGGAAACGGGGATAGCGTATGCCCCTGGGCAAACAGCGCTGGATGTCGGCTGCGGCCCTTCCGGGGCGTATATGGTACTCTCCGGCCTTGTCGTAGATGCAGTAGATCCCCTCCTGGAGCGTTATGCCCGTGGGCTGGATATTTTTCGGCCGGAAAAGTATCCCTGGACGGATTTCCATGCGGTCGCCTTTGAAGATTGGGTGCCTGGGCGCACCTATGACCGGGTATTTTGCATGAACGCGGTCAACCATTTCAGGGATATGGGCGCGGCGATCGCAAAGTTGCGCGCGGTACTGGCGCCGGGAGGCTTCCTCCTGCTTTCGGTAGATGTGCACAATTCCCCATACCTAAAGCGCATTTTCCAAACATTGCCGGGAGATTTGTTGCACCCGCATCAGTACAGTATTGACGACTACAGGGAAATCCTGGTGTCGGCAGGTTTGGAAATCCTGCAGGAAAGGGTTTTGAAAAAAGGGAAAATTTTTGATTATATTGTTTTTCTGGCGACTATTCCAGCTCGAGGTTGAGCTTTGCCCCCGCCAGCTCGTTGTAGGCGTGGCGGTCCTGCTGGGCGGTCGCAATTTCCATCCCCCTTTGATAAATCTCCAATGCAGCCGCGGTCTGGCCCTCCTTTTCAAGTAATTTCCCCAGGTGATAGTACAGGCCAACGTAATCCGGCTCAGTATCCAATAGCAGCCGGTAGTAGTCCAGTGCTTGTTCCGGATCTTCGAGCAGCTCGTATTCCTTGGCGGCAGCAAACAGGAGGAAGGGGTCGCCGGGGGATTCCTCGAGCATTTCCAGTAATTGCAGCAAACGATCTGTAGGCATCATTGACCAGGATTATGTACAGCGAATTTTCGCTAATCCGCTTTTTTAAAAAAACTTATCTTCGCGCCGTCGGTTTATTTATGCAAATATCGTATCTATTTCATCCTACAAAAATTTTATCCATGAAAATACTGGTTTGTGTCAGTAAAACGCCGGACACCACCACAAAAATCGTTCTGAACACAGCGGGTACGGCGCTGGATGACAACGGGGTACAGTACATCATGAACCCCTACGACGAATGGTATGCACTGGTGCGTGGCCTGGAGCTTCAGGAGGCGTTCGGCGGTACGGTAACGCTGATCAATGTCGGGCCTGAGACAAACGATGCCATTCTTAGAAAAGGCCTTGCAATCGGCGCCCAGGATGCAGTGCGGGTAGATACTGTTCCGCGCAGTGCCCTTTTTACAGCCAGACAAATTGCAGCTCATGCACAACAGGAACAGTATGACCTGATCCTGCTGGGAAAGGAGACAATTGATTATAATGGTTCGGAAGTAGGGGCAATGGTAGCGGAGCTGCTCGACCTGCCGTTTATCTCCCATGCGAGCAAGCTGGATATGACAGACGGGCAAACGGCCGTGGTACAGCGCGACATCGAAGGCGGCACAGAGGCCCTTGAGTTGGCCCTTCCTTTTGTACTCAGTGCGGCAAAAGGTCTTGCGGAACAGCGTATTCCCAATATGCGGGGCATTATGATGGCAAAGTCCAAACCGCTGAACGTCCTGCCCCCGGTACCTGCGGAAGATCTGGCCGTGGCGGTCCACTATACGTTGCCACAATCAAAATCTGCAGTGCGCATGGTTGCTGCGGAGGATATGGAGGAGCTGGTACGCCTGCTCCACGAAGAGGCGAAGGCGCTCTAACCCCGGAGAAAGCAAAAGGGGCAAAACACGTTTCAGGCTAATCATTTCAATCAATTTTCAGCTATGGTAATCGTAGTAGCAGAACATCAAAACGGACAATTCAAAAAATCGGCCTTTGAGGCGGTGACTTATGGACATAAAACTGCCCAGGCACTCGGGATTCCCTGTGCCGCGCTGGTTTTGGGCAGTTGTGAAAATGCCGGTACGTTGGGGCAATATGGTGCCGCTCAGGTATTTCATGTTGCCGATATTGCACTGGATCAGTTTGATTCACAGGTGCATACCGCAGTGATCGCGGAGGTAGTGCTTCAGAAAGGGGCATCGGTGGTCATCCTGCCGCATTCCTCCAATGGCCGCGCCATCCTGGGCCGCCTGGCAGCACGCCTGGACGCAGGGTCCGTTTCGGGGGTCAATGCCGTCCCGGAAGCCTCAGGGGAGTTTCGCGTCCAAAAACCGGTATTTTCCGGTAAAGCGGTAGCAACGTATGCACTGACGGCACCCGTGAAGATCCTCTCGCTGACGGGCAATGCGATCCAGCCGGAGATTACCGGACAGCCTGTAGGGACGGAAGCGCTCAATGTGCCCGTACCCGCCTCGCGCATAAAGGTCCGGGCAGTAACCCGGCAGGAAGGTATCGTACCCCTCCCGGAAGCGGCGTTGGTGGTTTCTGCCGGCAGAGGCCTGAAAGGGCCGGAAAACTGGGGTATCGTGGAAGACCTGGCCGCCGCAATCGGCGCGACGACTGCCTGCTCCCGCCCCGTAGCCGATGTCGGCTGGAGGCCCCACCACGAACACGTCGGTCAAACGGGTATCGCCATCCGTCCCAATCTTTATATTGCTATCGGGATATCAGGGGCTATCCAGCATCTCGCCGGCGTCAACAGCTCCCGAACCATCGTGGTAATCAATAAAGACCCCGAAGCGCCGTTTTTTAAGGCGGCCGACTACGGGGTGGTCGGAGACCTCTTCGAGGTTGTGCCCCGGCTTACCGAGGCGGTGAAGCGCTTCAAGGCTGGCCAATAGTCAGTCTGCAACAGGGCCGTCGTGGGTTTGAAGGACGCTTTTGTCCATACGATCGTTTTGTGGCGCGTCGCCCGGCTGTGTTGCTTCAAAACCGCTTTGTGCGGATAAAAAGCACATATTTTTTCCGCGAGGTTCCAGCCTCCGGACCAGCCTTGTCGCCGTAGAATCCGGGAAAGGGGCGGCTTGATCCGTAGCCTTCAAAAAAATCAGCTAAATCATTTGTAAATATCAACAACCTTCCGGATAAAAGCTTACCTTTGTGCCCGCTGTAACTGATTTAGAGAATCACTAACGGTTTAAAAAACATGAGTAACTATCTGACTAAAGAAAAAGTAGCAGAAATTTTCAAAGAATACGGTGGCTCCGAGGCGAACACAGGTTCGACGGAAGGCCAGGTGGCACTTTTCACCTTTCGTATTCAAAAACTGTCCGAGCACCTTCAGCAAAACCGTAAGGACCACTCCTGCCGGCGCACCCTGCTGATGCTCGTAGGAAAGCGGAAGCGGCTGTTGAAGTATCTCGCCGACAAAGACATCACCAAGTACCGCGGGCTTATCGAGCGCCTGGGTATCCGTAAGTAACCGCGTCTGTCCGTTGGGCGCGCTGCCGGGTGTTGTGGTGCCTTGAAAGTACAAGGCTACACGGGCAGTGTTAGCTGGTTTCTCAGGCGGCTAAGGTGGCTGTGCCGGGGTCGAAGTGGCCCATCGCCTCCAAAAGAAAATTCTGTTTCTTGCGCGCGCACCGGAAAATAGTTTCAGCGAAGCAAAAATTGTTTTCCCGTTGCACGCCAGGAATTAGCCCCTTGGGCCCGGGGCAGTCCCGGCTCATTGCACGAACTTCTAATGGGGTTGTGTAGAAAATCTTTTCCGCCTTCGGCGGCGAAATTTCATATTGGGGTTGTGCAAAAGGGTTTTTTACGGCGCTTCCCGCCGAATTATATTTTGAGAGACGCGTCATTTTCACGATTTCGCGAAG
>JBMOJO010000367.1:0-3017 GCA_049315745.1 Saprospiraceae bacterium
GAAATCCCTCAAAGGATATGAACTGGCCAAGCGCTTCTCGTTTGAATATTATGTGCACCACCTGCAGCAAGCGATCCTTAGGGTTCGGGGGGGTTAAAGAGATTTTTTTCTGCGCTTCGCGCCGAATTATGTTTTGAGAGACACGTTATTTTCACGATTTCGCGAAGCGAAATCGTGAAAATAACGTGTCTCTCAGAAGAATATTCTACCGCCAAAGGCGGCAAAAGACGTTTTACACAACCCCCGTTCAAACAGCCTTGGTATGCGCAAAACCGCATATTCTCCACCCCACGGCTTGTCGCAACAGATCCATTTTCCAATCAAATGATCAGCACACAGCAGTCCGTCAGGGATGCTGCCGCATATTCCCGGCATCCACAGACCGCCCCCCTTTCGGTGTTGCTCATCGGCGCCATACACCGGGGCCAAGCGCCGCGTGGGGGGGAAGAGTACAAGAACCAGCTGCTGTTGGGGTATCTCGGCGACAAAACTGCCCTGACCTGTATAGACACACACCGCTGGAAGCAAAACCCTGGGGTGCTGATGAAGTTGCTTTGGAAAGTTTTTTTCGGAACGTTTGATACTATCCTCATTTCCGCCTCCAGTGCGACCACTTACCGCCTGATCCAGATGATGCACCTCCGCCCCTCCCTGCTCTCCAAAACCATTTACCTGGTGGTCGGCGGCTATTTCCCGGGCGCGGTAGTGGCGGGAAAGTTCAGGGCACAATACTACAGGCGGCTGAAAGCCATCCTGGTACAAGGCCGCAAAATGCAGCGGGAATTATCGGCTGCCGGATTGAAAGAGCATGTAGCGGTGATGCCCAATTTTAAGCCCGTCCCAAAAGTCTTCGGCGCGACCGGGCGCTTTGCGGTGCCGGTTTTCCGCTTTGTGTTCCTGTCCCGTATTTCCCCGGAAAAGGGGGTGCTGGAATTGTTCCAGGCCATCCGTCTGCTGAAGGGGAAACGCGACTTTATCGTGGACTTTTACGGGCCGGTCGAGGCCGGCTTTCAACAGGGTTTTGATAAACTCCTTACGGAAACCCCCGGGTGTAACTACAGGGGCTACCTGGACTTTCTTCGGGACCCCGAAGGCGCTTACACGACCTTGGCAGACTACCACACTATGGTATTTCCCACATTTTGGCAGGGCGAGGGCTTCCCCGGGGTCGTACTCGATGCCTATATCGCCGGTCTGCCCGTCATCGCCAGCGACTGGAACCTGAATGCAGAAGTGCTGTCGGAAGGAAAAACCGGGCTGCTTGTGCCGCCCCGGGATGCAGCGGCACTTGCCGTCGCAATGGATAAAATGATGGATGAAAGGGAAAAGCTGGCCGTTTACAGCGTGGAGTGCCACCGCAGGGCCTTGGACTATACTGTGGAGCGGGTGCTGGATACCTGCCTGATGCCCTGCCTTGACAACTCCTTTTCCACCCTAAAAGCGGGCAGCCATGCTTAACCAATTAATGTCTCCGCGGAATAACTTCCAGTGGACGATATTCCACGTCCTGCTGGGAATTGTGAGCACCCTCACCCCCTTCGCCATCATCGGATGGTTTTACCTGGTCTTTCTGACGACATTCCTCGCGGCCATCGGCGGGCTCCAGCGCGGGCGATATGTGGTATTTATCGCCCTGCTGTGCTACCTGGTATCTTTTGAGATGCTGGACCGGATGGCAAAGACCGCACCATTTCTGCCCGTTGAATTAGGAAAATACATGGTCATCGCATTCATGCTGCTCGGCCTGTTGGTTCGAGGAGTACGGAGCAGCAGGGGAATATGGATGGCCGTTTTGATTTCGCCGGCACTATTCTATGATTTAAGCGGTAGAGTCATTTTCTTCGACATCATCAACAATTATTTCGGTGCCCTCGGCCTGGCCCTCGGCATTGCCTGCCTGTACCGGGTAAACCTGGATAAAGGCAGTCTGGACAATATCCTGCGGCTGGTCTGGCTGGGCAGCTTGGGGGCCCTGGCGCACTCCTACATCGAAACCCCTCAATTTGAAGAAATTGAATTTGGCTTTGGCGCAAATTTTTATGCAACAGGTGGAGCCTCCAGCAACCAGGTAGCCACCATCATGGGGCTGGGGATGTTTCTGACCTTTTATGCCATCCTGCAAAGGTTAAAATACAGCGGCTATTTCCTGCTGGATATCGGCATCATGCTCCTGTTTGCCTTTCAGGGGCTGCTGACCTTTTCCCGCGGCGGGATGCTGATCGCATTGCTGTGCATGCTCATCCTGTATTTCTTTTTCAACAGGGAACGCGTGACTAAAAACCGGGGCCGGACAGTCGTGGTTATCCTTGCCCTTGCAGCGGGGATATACGGAATATTTCAGGTGACCAACCAAATCTCCGGGGGGAAGCTACTTCTGCGCTATCAGGGGGAGACACAGGGCACTTATGGAGGATATAAGGAAAAAACCCTGGACGTGGCAACCTCCGGGCGATTGGGTATCCTTCAAAAGGATATTGCGCTGTGGCTGGAGCATCCGCTGCTTGGGGTTGGCGTCGGTGCCAGTCGCTATCTTCGGGGTAAGGTATCCGCACATATCGAACTTACCCGTTTGTTGAGCGAGCATGGCATTCCTGGTCTGGTGTATTTTTTACTGCAGCTAGCGGTATTCTACCGTGCCTATCGCTTTCAGCGCGATCCCCTGATGCGCGGGGTAGTGCTTTCACTTTTTGCCATGGCCCTGCTGACGTCTTTTCATTCGGCCATGCGGACCTACGTTAGCCCTTTATTTATGGCGTTGGCTAATTTGAATATCTATCGGCAGCTTCCGCAGGTAAAGGTGCGCGCACCTGCGCGGCCCGTCTCGTTGAATGTGCAGGATACCGGGGGGTAAAAGTGTAAATTAGTAGCAATCTGCTTTGATGTTAAAGGGTTTCAGATGCTGTCTTATCAGCTTTATGCCGCCTGTAGCAACGAAGGCTTCTTTTGAAGCCGAGCTTGATTTGTTGATTTTGCGAAGCAAAATCAACAAATCAAGCTCGGCTTCAGATGATTATAGG
>JBMOJO010000368.1:0-3011 GCA_049315745.1 Saprospiraceae bacterium
CTATCAAAACATTATTTGGCGCGAAGCGCCGTAAAAAACCTTTTTACACAACCCCGTTATGCCTATAAAAATACAATTTGGCACAAAGCGCCATGAAAAGACATTTTACGCAGCCCCATCACATCTAACGCATTCCGGCAGTTAAACCGATGGAGAAAGTACGTGCAGGCCAGAACGTGTCCCGGCGTTCGATTCCCGGAGCGAGCAGATCATGCCCCGGGAAGCGGGGCTCGGGCGAAATACCGCTGTACGGGCTCAGCAATACCGGTTGCTGGGCGGCAACAAAAAGGACGATCTCCCGGAAATAGCGTTTTGTGCGCACCGGGAACCGATACCCCAGGCGTACATTGTTTATCTCCAGGAAGCTGGCATTTTCGACATATAAATCGCTCAGCCCCGGTTGCTTGAGCGCCGGGTCGAAATATTTTGTTTTGACGATGTTGTAGCTGGAAAGGGTAGATACTGCCGTATTTTCATAAAATAGGCGAAAGGTATTCAGCAACTCGTGGCCGAGTACTGCCCGCAGGAGCAGGGAGAACTGTACGTTCCCGACAGATACGGTGTTTTGCAGTCCGGTACTTAGCCGGGGGAGCCCGTTCCCGATGATGGTATGGTCTTCATCGCAGGCGCAGTAGCGTCCATCGCCATTGAGGTCTTTGAACACAGGGCTTCCATTCGACTGGATCCCCCCGCCTATGGGGCCCCAGAGGATCCCTAAGCGCTCGCCAACGATAACCGGCACGATGGATTGCGAACTTCCCTGACCGGGGCCGCCGATCGCCGCGCTGAAAATATAGGGGAAGCCACTGAAGGGCGGATCGGGGATTTTTACGGCAACTGTCCGGAAGGTAGAAACGTTGAGGGCAGTTTTCCAGGAAAAATTTCTGCTATCGGCGATAATCAGTTCCAATGCGGCTTCAATCCCTGAATTTTTTAGCCCAGCTGTATTTTGCCAGGTCATCGGGGCAAGATTGGGCGGCGACGAAACGAAAACGGGCAGGATTAGCCGCTCGGATTTGCCCTGGTAGTAGCCGATACTTCCAGCGACACGGTTGCGGGCGAAGGAAAAATCAAGGGTAATGTCGAATATCGCGGTCTGCTCTGCACTCAGTTCGGGGTTGGGGTTCGTGGCGAGGGCATAGGAAGGCGCATAACTGCCATTAAAAAAGAACGGGGAAGCGGGGGCATAGCGCCCCTGCGACAAATACGGTTGGACGGGCAGGTTTCCGGTAACCGAATAGCCTGCCCGAAGATAGATACCTAAAGGTGCGGATAGCCCCAGGAGCGGCGCGAGTGCCACGGAACTGGAAAGGGCCGGATAAAGGCCCCACCGGGCATTGCTCCCCAGTACAGACGCACCCTCATATCGTGCCGCTGCCGAAAATTCCCATACGTCCCGCAACTGAAGCCGGCCGAGCATGGAAAAGGCGGTCAGGGCAGCCGCGCTTTTATGCGATATGGCCTTTGCCCTGCCGTTTGGGATGTCCAGTGCAGCACCAAGGTTATGAAAGCTGAAGGCATCCGTCAAAAAATCCCCGGCCTGGATTTCAGATGAAGCCGAACGGAAACGCTGGTGCGAGAAATTTCCGGATAGTGCCAGGTTGAACACCCCGGGTCTGGTCCTAAAGTCTAAGCCGGCAATAATCGTCTGGGCAGTATTTTGTGCCTCGGCTCGGCTCGCCAGCCCATTTCTGAAATACCCCCCATCGTAAAGGGAAGATTTGGAGACATATTGTCCATTCGTCCGGTATAGCTGCTGGCCAGACCACAACACTTCGGCCTTTAGGTCCCTGGCCAGGGTGGCCACGGCGCGCAGCGTACTGCCCAGGGTATGTAACCTGTCCGTCCGGGCGCTTTGGGCATATACGGAGACCGGGTTTATCGCATCGAACAACAGCCTTTGCGAAAACCCGCCGAAGCGATCGGACGAGGGATCCCTGACCGGCATGGTTGGATTCGTAGAAAATGCGTAGCGAAACGCGTTGGGATCACCCGGCGAACCTGCCCTTGCGGTGGAAAAAAGGTGCAGGCCCAGGTGAATTTTTTCTTTTAAAAACTTTTGCTCTCCATGAAAGCGCCCGTTGAGCTGTCTGAAATGATCATTATGGGCAATACCCGATACGTCCCGAAGGTTCAGGGAAACCCGGTAGGCCCCCCGGCCGGACTGTCCTGCAATAGACAGGCGGTGGACATGTGCCCGGCCAATCTTTGACACTTCGGCCGGCCAGTCGGTAGCGGCACCTAAATCGGCCGCACCCGGAAATTCGCGGAATTCCCCCGCCTCGAGGGGGCGCAGACGGAGGATTGGTTGTTCAATCGCGATGCTGCCGGAATAGACGACCCGTGCAGAATCATTTTCCATGCTTCGGGTTTCTATGCGCATTATGCCGGCGGCCGCACGCGCCCCGTAGAGGGAAGATTTTGCGACGGGGTCGGCCACGATGGAAACCACTTCCACGTCGCCCGGGTCCACGCCTTCCAAAAATGCGGCCGGTACGCCGTCAATTACGATCAAGGGTTGCGGGTTTCCGTAAAAGGTAGGGATCCCCCTAAAACGCGCCGAGAAAGGCGCACTGTGGTTTGCGCCCGCCCGCGCAACCTGCAGCCCGGTAAGCAGCCCCTGCACCAGTTGGACGGGTTGGTGGACGATACCACTGTTCATCTGCCCGGAGGTAATCCGGCGATGCGGCCAAATCAGTGGATTGATCAACGAAATGTTGCGCAGGGTATCTGCGGGCGGATCGAGCTTGAAAACATGCGCTAATGGAAGGATTGCCGGAGGGCTTGCTTTCAAAACGGGCACTGCGGAGCGCACTCTGGCCAACGCCAGCATCAGCAAAAGGATGATAAAGTGCCAGCGTTTATTTAAGATCATAAAAGCCCACAGAGATAACAGACTGAATTATTCGAACACTGCCTGCTGCAATGGTTAAAAAATCTTTTGCCGCATGCAGCAGCAGAATTTTCTCTTTTGAGACACATCATTTTCGCGATTTCGCTTCGCGAAATCG
>JBMOJO010000369.1:0-2998 GCA_049315745.1 Saprospiraceae bacterium
AATGACGCGTCTCTCAGAAGAATATTCTGCCGCCGTAGGCGGCAAAAGACTTTTTACACAACCCCGAAGATAACTTGGTGCGAAGCGCCGTAAAAAGCCTTTTTACACAATCCCACTTCCGGTGCTTAGTTATACTGCAGCTTGAAGCGGATGGGAAGCGTAAACATTACCCGCACCGGGCGGCCCCGCTGCTTGCCGGGCACCCATTTATCCTTTAATACGTTCATGAGCTCAACTACCCTGAGGGCCTCTTCTCCGCAACCTCCGCCAATATCTCGGACAATCTTCAGGTCTGTGGCGCTGCCGTCGGTGTTTACGACGAACTGGACGACGACGTTGCCTTCTACCCCATTTTCCCTTGCCACTGCAGGATAATGGATGTTGGAATAGATAAATTCCATCAGTTTCGCATCCGCGCAGGCTTTCTTCGCTTTTTGGTCGCCGGGAAAATCTTCACACCCCGGGAACCTGGGCATTTCTTCCACTACGACAAAGATTTCCCGGGCGTCATCTACTCTGGCCGGGGGCGGCGGGGGCGGGGGCGGAGGGGTATTCCGGTCGCGCGTTTGCGACAGGCTGGCCGCTATGGCGGAATTGGCATCAACAGATTGGTCCACAAATTTGATATCCTCGGTTTCGTCGAGTGCCTCTACCATGGCCACTTCCTGTATGGCAGGTGGCGGCGGCGGTGGCGGCGGTGGGGCTTCCTGGCTGCGCGGCACTTCGATCTCCACATCTTCGTCTATGGATAACTGAAAGCCACCATCGGATGTGCCTTGTGGTGCAGAAGTCAGGTTGAATACCCCGAAGGAGACGCCAAGCGCGAGGATTACCCCAATCTTGAAGAAGACCGGCTGCCATTGGAAAATGTTGACGTCGGGATACTTGTTCCGGGCAGTGAGCGGGGAAGCCCACTGTCTGTCTTTGTATTTGGCGCGGAGGTCCTCCCTGGATTTCAGTTCGAAATGCCGCCTTGAAAGCAGGATCAGGCCGGTGATGGCCAATAAGCCTACAAAAAGTGCGCCGAGTACCTGGCCGGGGGTGAAAGAGAGGTTGGATAACATAACGCATGGTTTTTGCCCAATCTGGGTATCCGACAATCGGCTGCGTGCACTTGACCGAACAGCCGCTTTACATCGCTAAATTACCCCTTCTTCTCTCCGCAACAGGATGACCATGGTCATAGCCGGCAATGATTTTCGTCAACGGGCCGTGGACTTTTGCAAAAGCTGCTGTTGCCGTTCGTCTTGCCCGCTTTGCCGTATCCCGGGGTTGTGTAAAAAGGTTTTTGCCGCCTTCGGCGGCAGAATATTCTTTTGAAACCTACGTGTTTTTCATGATTTTGCGAAGCAAAATCATGAAAAACACGTAGGTTTCAAACTTAAATTTGGCGCGAAGCGCCATGAAAAGACTTTTTACACAACCTCAGAATTCCCGCTGGGTGCCGAAAATGGCCTGGGGGGGCGCTCAAATGCGCTGCGGGGGGCCGGTCAAATAAAGTCTGCTTTTTTCATTACGCGGAAATCATTAACTTAGCGTTCCAAAGCCTGATCCAGTATGAGCCAATTTTATCGTTATTTTGGAGAAGCACACCTGCTGCTGGTCCACTTGCCTATCGGAATGATGCTGCTCGCCCTGGTATTTCAGCGTATGGGGAGAAAGCCCCGGAACGCGGTTTTTCGCACGGTTGTGCCCACCATCCTGCTAATCGCCTCGGGGTTTGCCGTGCTGGCGTGTATTTCCGGCCTGGCCCTTGCCCCGAGTGGGGATTACAAAGCCAGCGAGTTGTTCTGGCATCAATGGCTGAGTATTGCGCTGACCGTCCTATCCATCGTAGCATGGCGGTTCAGCGGGCGGGCGCCCGGTACCTGGCAGCTCGATGTCTGGCGGAATTTTATCACCGTGGCGATTTTTGTCCTGATGCTGGTCACCGGCTATCTCGGTACGATGCTTTCCCATGGCGACGGATACATCAAGGGGCCACAGGAAAAGGAGATCAGGCTCCAGGAGCCGCCAAAAGCAGAACAATGAGCGTCCAGGACGCGTTCCCGAAATAATATGGAGTACT
Source organism: Saprospiraceae bacterium (assembly GCA_049315745.1). Lineage (GTDB taxonomy): Bacteria > Bacteroidota > Bacteroidia > Chitinophagales > Saprospiraceae > JADJPL01. The sequence goes on from JBMOJO010000369.1 coordinate 2,069, forward strand.
TCGCTGATACCAAACGGAATTTTCCGGTACTGCGCAATACGCAGCATGGCCGGGAGCAAGGCACGGATTGGCTGGCTGTCGAGGAGCCGCTCGAAATACGCCTGGGGTTCGGACCGGCCGGGCAGCGGGCGCAGCAAACCCTGGCGGTCACTATGCGTACCCCCGGGCATGATTTCGATCTCGTGACCGGTTTCCTCCTCACCGAGGGCATTATTGGGAGGAAAGCGGATATCCTGCAGATACGTTTTTTGGACGCTGCCGGGGCACGGATCGTCCTCGCTGAATTGCGCCCCTCGCTTCAGGTAGATTTGGAAAGGCTCGGCCGCCACTTTTATGCCGGGTCAGCCTGTGGGATTTGTGGAAAGACCTCCCTCGATGCAGTACATTGCCATCCGCCTTTCCTGCTTTCCCCGGGCGTGCCCGTCGTCCGCCCTGCTGTAATTGCAGGCCTCGCCGCGGCTTTGCGGCCCGCACAGTCTTTGTTCGCCGATACCGGAGGGTCCCATGCCGCAGCGTTGTTCGATGCGGAAGGCCATTTGCTTTGTGCCCGGGAAGATATCGGACGCCACAATGCCCTGGACAAGCTCGTGGGGACAATGCTTAAAAATGGCAGCCTCCCACTTTCCCGGACAATATGCCTCGTCAGCGGCCGCGCCGGCTTTGAGATCGTCCAGAAGGCGCTCATGGCAGGTATGCCCATACTCGTGTCGGTAGGCGCCCCTTCCTCTATGGCCGTCGAACTTGCCGAATCCGGGCAGATGACCCTCGTGGGGTTTCTGCGCAAGGAGGTATTCAATGTCTATACCGGCAACGACCGGATAACCGCAGCCTGAATACCGGCTGCCGGCAACGACCGTTTTTCATTTCTGATTTTTTGGTATCTATTTAGCAGGTAGCTGTCCTGAGAAATAATCTTTGGTGTGCGTGCAT
>JBMOJO010000089.1:0-13334 GCA_049315745.1 Saprospiraceae bacterium
CCTCATTTTCCGATTTCGCTTCGCGAAATCGGAAAATGAGGCGTCTCTCAGAAGAAATTTCCGCCGCCGAAGGCGGCAAAAACCTTTTCGCACAAACCCACGATGGGGAGGATGTGTCGTGCTAATGCCGGTCGCCTGTATCAGTTGAGTTTCAGGGCCGCTTTGCCCTGGGCACCGTCTTTCGTAGCGACCACGGTGTAGGTACCCCGGTACAGGTACATTTTTCCATTATCTGCAGGCTTCATTTTCAGCGGGCGGTCATCGTCCTTGAGGCGGGCGTTCACCGCTGATTCGATCGCGGAGGCTTTGGCCGGGGCGATTTCCAGGGAATAGGGGACATAGTTGAGGCCTTTCTCGCACTGTTGGACAAAGCTGAAGAGCTCTTCCCCTTTCTCGGTTTGGATACTGAAACTAACGGCCCCGGCAGTGGCGACGAACACCGGCAGCTTTGCCACCGGCAGGGTTGCCTCATCCCATAGAGCGCCCGCATTGCCCCAGCGGGGGCTATAATTCAGGGGATCCGGGTCAAAGGCGTGGACGGTCTTGCCGAGCATCTGGGCATTCAACTGTTGCAACTCTTTTGCCCTGCCCAGGTAAAGGGAGCGCCCGTGGGTGCCCACCAATATTTCTTTTTCCCGTGGGTGTACCACCAGATCGTGTACCGGGACGGCCGGGAGGCCGTTGTTCATCAGCATAAAAGACTTTCCACGGTCGAGCGAGACGTACATGCCGTGGTCGCTGCCCACGTAGAGGATGTCTGCGTTGGACGGATCTTCCTTGACTACATTGAGGGGTTCCATGGGCAGATCGCTGCCGATACGCGACCAGGATTTGCCGAAATCTTCCGTAACAAATAAGTAAGCGGTAAAATCATCGGAGCGGTAACCATTCAGGCAGGCATACGCCCTCCCCTCTTCGAAAGCGGAGGCTTGCACCCTGGCCACCCAAAGGTCTTTTGGCAGGGCATCGGAGATACGCTCCCAGGACGTGCCCCCATCGCGGGTCAGGTGGATCAGCCCGTCGTCGGAACCTGCATAAAGCAAGCCGAACTTCAGCGGAGATTCGTGCAGGGTGGTGAGGGTACCGAAAGGCACATCTCCTTTTATGCCCCCCTTCGTGAGGTCTCCGGAAATGGCTGTGAAGTCGTTGCCTTTATTGAGGGATCGGTGTACTTTATTGGAGCCCATGTAGAGGATATCCTGGTTGTGGGACGAGAGGTGGATCGGAGTTTGCCAGTTCCAGCGCAGCGGGCGTTCGCCCAGTTTATGCCTTGGGGTAATCGGGCGGCGCTCCCCTGTTTTGATATTCAGGCGGGCGTAGAAACCAAACTGAAGCCCTGTATAAACGGTAGCATTATCGCGGGAATCAATCGCGACCTGCATGCCGTCGCCGCCGAAGATCGAACGATAGGGATACTGCCCGCTACTTTGCCAGCGGCTGCCTGCGCTATAAGTACTCGGGCCCATCCAGACCCCGTTGTCCTGGAGGCCGCCATAGACGTTGTAGGGCTGTGCCATATCTACGGCGACGTAGTAGAACTGCCCTACGGGCGGCGTATTGCAGACGTTGTAGTTTTTTCCGTTGTCATAGGAAATATTGAGGCCGCCATCATTGCCCAGCAGGAGGTGCCCGGGCCTTTTGGGATTGATCCAAAGGGCGTGGTGGTCGGAATGTACATTATCCTGGTCAACGGATTTAAAGGTTTTACCGCCATCATCCGAACGGATCACAGGCACGCCCAGGACAAAAATCTGGTTGGCGTCATACGGAGCGACGCGTATCGTGCCGAAATAATAGCCATAGGAGCTATAGACATTGTCCAGATAGCCGTTGTGGGTTTTCTTCCAGGTGGCGCCCTCGTCATCGGAGCGATAAACCTCCAGGCCTACGACGGGGGTATCGAACAGGAGGGAATTGGCATCTTCGGTATATTCTACAAGGCCGGTGGGGCTTACTTTACCCTCTTTCACCATTGCCATGACCTTATCCGCCGAATATTCCTGAGGGAAGCCGTTGGCAACGAGAAACTCCTTTATCTGATATTTTTTGAGCTGCAGGAAATCCTGTGCGGACATATTGCGTACCTGCTCTTTCGTCACCAGTTCCGGATCATCGGATTTTTCCGCCGGACGGCGGGCGTAATTGTCAATAGCTGCGTACAGGACCGGTTTGCCATTTGCCCTTGTCATCGTCAGGCCGATGCGTCCGAGGCCTTCCCCGGTGGGGATCCCCGCCGTTGGGGTCGTCAGTTTGCGCCAGGACTTACCGCCATCGGTACTTTTGTAAATCCCGCTTCCCTCGCCGGACTCTGTAAAATCCCAGGCCTTGCGGCTGCGCTGCCATGCGGCGGCGTAGAGGACGTTCGGATTGGCCGGATCCATGAGCAGGTCAACGACACCGGTTTTGTCATTGATAAACAACACCTTTTGCCAGGTTTTGCCTCCGTCGGACGTTTTGAACACGCCCCGCTCGTCGTTATCAGTGTAGAGATGGCCCAGCACGGCTACCCAGGCCGTATTAGGGTCTTTGGGATGGAGGAGGATGCGTCCGATGTGGTGGGATTCCCCCAGGCCCAGGTGCTTCCAGCTTTTCCCGCCGTCGGTACTGCGAAAGACCCCGTTACCGGAATAAGAAGAGCGGCTGGAATTCACCTCGCCACTCCCTACCCAGATATGGTTATTGTTCCAATCCACCGCAATATCCCCGATCGTCATCACCATTTCCTTTTCGAAAAGCGGTTCGAAACTTTGGCCATTGCTATTTGTTTTCCAAAGGCCGCCCGATGCATAAGCCACATAGAAGTGCGTGGGGTCTTTCTCCCAGACGTCGAGGTCAACGATGCGGCCGCCGAACACACTTGGGCCGATAGAACGAAATTCAACCCCATTGACCAGGGAGGCCGACTCGAGTACCTTGCGCTGCGCGAAGCCCGCGATGCGCGCTGCGGCCGGCGTTTGCGGCGTTTGCTGCGCGAAAATGGCGCTGAAGCTGAAAAACAGGAAAAATAAAGCGTTTACAGGTGTTTTCATATAAAAATATTTCTAATTTCAGGTAAGGTTACGGTGTGTTTATAGGCCTGCAGCAGCCCGGCCTTTGTACCGGACGACGAAAGCTACGACAAAAAAAGGAAGAACCCCACGGATTGCAAAGCAAATCGTTATGTTCGCCAATTTTTTTCGAAAAAAAATATCCGAAGCTCAACGCGTTGCCGCGCATCAGAGCAAAAAGTAAGCTGCGGCCGCCAACGCGCTCCTTCGCCCCGGGCATTCCAACCTGGCGATCCGTCGGTAATCGGAGTACCGGACGAGGTATTCCCCATCCAGGATTGCAATCCTTTTGAAATCGGAATAGCGGACGATATAGCGCCCGTCGAATTTCAGCAGGCGTCTATAGTTGGAATAAGACAACAAGTAATCGCCATCGAACTTATAGATGCGTTTCAGGGAGGGATATTCCTGCACGAAGTCGCCGTCCACTTTCAATACCCTGCGCAGGTTGGGGTATTGGAGAACAAAGCACTGGGCCGGGGCTACCGAGGGCAGAAGCACCGTCAGGGTGAAGGCCAGCATAAGCCCGTATCTATTTTTGGTCAACGGGTAAAATGAGGGCACCGGGGGGATAATTTTGGTATTCCGGGGCTGAAACGCGGGAAACGGGACGCAGGTGGCCGGCTTGCTGCTCCATTCACCGATACTGAGCTTATTCATGAAGTTTTTTCTTTTCATAACGCAGGCTGTTATCTTTGCGATATAATCTATTCAAAAAATGAACGACAAAACACGGCAGCTCCATTGGTTGTCCCGGGCAATTGGCGGGCTATTGCTCACCGGCAGCGGGCTTTCCATGGCCATAGATGCCGGTATTACCAAGCAGGAAGGCGGCGCCTGGTTCTGGTACGGCACCTTTGCCCTGATCGTTTTTCAGTCGGGGTTATGCCTGATGATTGATTCCGTGCGCTTCAGGCGCAATATCTGAATGCACAAAACCCGATCTATGAAACGAATAGACTGGCTGGTGCTGATCAGTTTTATCCCGCCGTTCATCGTGGCCTTTTCGATTGCGCTGTTCGTGCTCCTGATGCAGGTTATCTGGATTTACATGGACGAGATTGCGGGCAAGGGCCTTGGCGCTTTTGAGGTTGCGGAGCTGTTGTTTTACCGGAGCGTAGGTATTATACCGATGGCGCTGCCCTTGGGGATGTTGCTGGCATCTGTAATGACGCTGGGCAACTTCGGGGAACGATATGAGCTGTCGAGCATGAAATCCGCCGGTATTTCGCTGATGCGGGTTTTGCGCCCGCTTATGATTTTTGGCTTGGGGATCACGCTGTTTTCCTGGTACAGCTCCGACACCCTCATCCCTGCCTCCAACCTCAAGTTTGGCTCCCGCATGTACGATATCCAGCAGAAAAAGCCTGCCCTGCGGCTCGAGGAAGGCGTTTTCAACGATGATTTCCAAAATTTTGCCATTTACATCCGAAAGCGCTTTCCCGATGGCAGGCGCGTGGAAGGTGTGCTGATCTATGACCATTCCGAGCAGAACTCCGGGAAAATCGCGGTCATATCGGCGCAGACGGGCGAAATGTACATTACCTCTGATGGGGGGCGCTTCGTCATGCAACTGCGCGACGGGCACCAATACCTGCAATCGCCGGGCTCGGCTTCATCCGGCAGCCGTTATCCGTTTGTGCGCACGGCCTTCGGCCAATATACCAGGATCTTTGACCTGGGCGAATTTCAGCTCAGCAGAACCAACGAGGACCTTTTCCGTTCGGGAAGGCAGATGATGACTGCCGAAGCGCTAAAAATTGCCGCCGATTCCATTGGCACGGAGCTCGACCGGAGGGTCGTCGGTTTGTCCAACTATATGGCCAATACCATACACTTTCTGAAGACTGACAGTACCTACCTCCGTTCCGAAACCGCACCTGAAGAGCAGGCCCCTGCAGATGCTGCGGCGCAGTACGGTTATTCCGACAACACGCAATATGTGCCCCAAGGGCATGCGATGGTGCCCATTGAGAACCCTGGCACGATCACCCCACAGCGGGAAGTATTTTCTTTAAAATCCGTGAAATCCTTTCTGGAAACCTTTGATGCGCAGGCACGCACCCAACTGATCAACTCGGCCATCACCCAGGTACAGAGTGTACAGAGCCAGGCGGACATAACTGCTGACATGGTGGACCGTCTGCGGGAATCCCGGATCAAGCACGTTTTTGACCGACACTCCAAATACAGTATTGCACTGGCCTGCTTTATCTTTCTCTTCATCGGCGCCCCGATGGGGGCGATCATCAGAAAAGGCGGGTTTGGCTACCCCATCCTCGTCGCTACGATTTTTTTTATCCTGTTCGTCGTAATGACGATTTTCTGCCGGAAAATCGCCGAATCATTTCTGTTAAGCCCGGAGGCTGCTGCCTGGCTGCCCTGTATGATCTTTTTTCCGCTAGGGTTATTGCTAACCCGCATGGCCATGAACGACTCCCAGTTACAGATCGGCGCCCCTTCGGGGAAATGGCGGCAGCGCCTCAATCGGGCCGTAATGAACCGGAGCAAATCAAAACCCGAAAAAATATAGCCAATAAAGCTTATGCCAGATAACTTCTATACTTTCGTAAAGGCAAACGCCGGCTATTTCCTGATGGTCGCAACCCTCCTTGTCGCCGGTCTTGCCTGGACTGCCCTGATGCCCAAGGGCGCCCTTATCCTTTGGTTTAGCGACCACCGGAGCCAGGCAGGCAACCTATTCTTTGCTATAGCCACGCGTGGCGGTGAAGTGGCAGGTTTCCTGCTCGTAATGGCCATACTCTGGCGCATACATTTCAGGTGGGTGCTTGTGCTTGGAGCAATGACCCTTGCCGTGGCGCTTACTTCCAACCTCAGCAAATCCCTGCTCGGGCAACCCCGGCCCGCAAGATATTTCAAGGACCAGGGCAACTGGCAGGATATCGTACCGGTACCGGGCATCGAATTGCACCAGGGGTTCACCAGCCTGCCCTCCGGGCACACGATGGCCGCCTTCGCTTTTTTTTCGCTACTGGCCTTTTGTCTGAAGGAAAAACGTATCGGGGCCCCTATTGCTTTCGCCCTGGCCCTGCTTACCGGTCTTTCGCGGATATACCTCGTACAGCACTTCGAAGAAGACGTCCTGCTCGGGGCAGCTGTCGGTTTTGTGCTGGCTATCCTGTTTTATTGGTGGTTTGCCCCGCGGGAAGCGCATGTCGGGAAGGACGAGCGCAACACGGCTTAGGGGGGCTGTTAGAGGTGTTTTGCCGCCTGCGGCGGCGAAATGTTCTTCTGACAGACGGGTCATTTTCACGATTTCGCTTCGCGAAATCGTGAAAATGACCCGTCTGTCAAAACATCATTCGGCGCGAAGCGCAAGGGAAAGGCACTTTTCGCCACCCTGCATCGTACCCAACTTGGGATGGCGCTATTTACCTTGTTAAGATTAGGGTGAATGACCGGACTCGAACCGGCGACCTCCAGAGCCACAATCTGGCGCTCTAACCAACTGAGCTACAATCACCATTTTGCCTTTATCGAAAGGCGCGTGCAAATATACAGCAATAAGTGTTTTTTGTCAATGTAAGCGGCAAAAATTATCGTCCTTTTTGGTTATTGCGTTTCCTGCGGCGTTTATCTTTTTCCCAATCGTATTTTTCCCGTTTCCAGAGTACATAGCGCAGGCTTACCCCGGTCTGGGTGTAGAAAGTCGAGCTCCCCCCGGAGATATTGACTGCCGGCTTGAAATCCCAACTGATATTGATTTTTGCGATGGTGATTTCGGCGCCGGCCATAAAATCTATGCCGAAAGGGCTACCGACCCGCTCTCCATTTTGCACTTCCGACGACCACCCGGTATGGAGCCCGCCACCGACAAACAGGTTGAGGTTGCGCACCAGGAGGGGCTTATGGGCAATACCGAGGAGGGTGAAAGCCCCTTCTTCCCGCTGCAAGCTGGACTGGACAATCATTTCTGCCGAGATATTTTCATGGACTCGTTGCCTTAGGGTGAGGCCCCAGTCGGTTCCCAGGCGTATGCCGCCCGCCGTATTGTAGGACTGTGCAAGCAACTGTGCGGTACAAAGGGCCATGGAGACCGCGAGCGAGAGATTTTTTTTCATTGGAAAAATACATTTAATGCCCGATGGCGGTAATAAAATCCGGGATTATCCTGCTGAACTTATTGCAAGGAGGGGGTATCGGGAGGGGGTGTGCCCTCAACGCACTTTTAAGGGCACGAGGTGCGCCGCTTTTCTCTTTGTGCTGCCCTGCAACGAAGCTACTGACCGAACCTCGGCCGGCAAGCCGCTTCCCGGAGGAGGGCGAAGCGCTGCCCCGAAGCCGATGGGGCGCTTACTCAAAGTCGAAGAAAGCATCGTACTGGTTTTTGTGGCCTGCATCCCGTTGCGGTTGCCTTAGCGGAGCCTGTAGATCGAGCGTATCCACCTGGTCGGGGGCAGGGCGCAGGAGGGACGATTTTTCTTCCCCCAGGAGCAGGGAGTTGCCTTTTTGCTCCCATTCTTCCAGCATGCGGAGGCCTTCTTCCTCGAAGATACCATTTTGCAGGTCAATAGACTCCATGAACTTTGAGGAGACCTGCATAAAATTTTCCATTTCGCCTACTTTCCCGGCCACATCCTCTGCGATTGCCTCCATGGCGGCATCGAAGAGTGCGCGTTTGTCCGGATCGCCCTGGATGATGCTCATAGCCGAGCGCATCGCGCTGTTGCCGGCATGGATGGCCTGGCGTTCCTGTTCTTTCACCATTACCTGGTCCTGAATATCTTCTTTGAGGATGAGGGAATTTTCGAACATTTTATTCAGCACCCGGTAGAGGACTTCCATTTTTTGGTAGAAATCTTCGAGGCGCATATTGGATTCCTGCAACCTGCCCGCCTTGCGCGATTTGAGGATCATCGCGTTCTGGTTGTTGTTCGCCTTTGCCTCGCTTGCCAATTCCAGGTTGCTGCGAATTTCCTTTTGGTTATTGATAATAATTTCCTTGAGTTTATGCATCTGCCCCCTGAGCCTGCCGATCTGTTTTTTCATTTCCAGGAGGTTATTCTCCAGGTTGCCGACGTAGCCTTTCAGGATAGCGATCGGGTCCACATTTACAAAGAGGCCGGTAATCCTGCGCATCAGGCTTTTGTACATATAGCCTGCCAGGTTGCGCATACGGGGGTCGAAGACGACATAGAGGAGGGCCCCCAATGCGACGATCATACCGGTGAGCACAAAAACATTTTTGAGCGCCCCGATCAGGAGCGGCAGCATGGAGACAGCGAGGATACCCAGTCCGGCGATGATCGCAACCAGGAAGATAGCACCGGTAACCCCCTCGGGGCGTTTCCAGAACGATTTTTGTTTAAATTCGGTCATGTGCAGGGTCAGAAAATCTTTTTCGTTGAAATAAGGTGTTGTTGAAGCTTTTCGCGGCAGGCCGATGGCGGCAGGCGAAAGGTCATTCCGGGGCTGCGGCGCTTCTGCCGCAACAATTTAAAAGATAACGTTGAAAAATTCCTTCAGGTTGTGCCCAAAAGGCCGGCATAAAGCAAATTTAGGCTAATTTTGGGTTTTCATTCCAATCGAAGCCAATATGTCGTTTCCTGTCAGTGTTTCTTCTGAAGTTGGGCAGTTGCGCAAAGTGATCGTGCACCGTCCGGATTCCGGCATCGCGCGGATTTCCCCCCGGGTAGCCGAGGAGTTGCTTTTTGACGACATCGTGTATCTGCCGCAGATGCAGAAGGAGCACGACATTTTCACCCGCGTGCTCTCCGCCTTTCTCGGGGAGGACGGTGTAATGGATGCCGCCGACCTGCTGCGGGAGTCGCTGGATGCCGCGCCCGGCATCAAAGCCGAGCTGCTCGAGAAGCTGTGCATTTATGAGGAGCTCCCTACTTCCGTGCAGCGTTTGCTGGAAAAAATCGGCAATGCCGAGTTGACGCAGGTGCTTATCAACGGCTACTATCCCGAGGACGATCATATCCTTTTTGACCCGGTGCCCAACTTTATTTTCACCCGTGATATTGCCGTGGTCGTCAACCGCCACGTCATCCTGACCAAGGCGGCCAAAGAGGCACGTTTCCGGGAAAATCTGCTGACGCGCTTTATTTTTTCTGCCCATCCGATATTCGAGACCCTCCGCAAAGAAGACCGGATTATCAACCTCAACGACGTGGATGCCTTCCCCCCGTCGCGGAAAGGCGAAACGGTCTCTATCGAGGGCGGCGATGTCATGGCCCTGCACCCCGATTACCTGCTTGTTGGGAGCAGCGAGCGGTCTTCGCGGCACGGGATCCGCTCGCTCACGCGGGAGCTGTTTGCCCGCGAGGTGGTCGGCAACGTCGTACAGATCAATATCCCGCCCGACCGCTCGTTTATGCATATAGACACGGTGTTCACCCAGATCAACCATCGGCACATTGTAGCGTACAAGCCTTTGGTCACGGAGGGGATAAGCTCCACCGTGGAAGTTTTCCGCCGAGACGGAAGCGTGCGTCAGTACCCTTCGGTACAGGAGTTCATCCTCGCCGAGATAGACCCCCTGATGCAGTTTATTTACAGCGGGAACGGAATTTCGCCGTATCAGGAGCGCGAGCAATGGACAGATGGCTGCAACCTCCTTGCCCTGAAGCCGGGGGTTGCCCTTGCTTATGACCGCAACCCCATGACCGAGAGGGCTTTTAAATCGGCGGGATATGCTATCGTGCATGCAGAGGATTTCCTGCAGGCCGTGGCCAGAGGCACGCTGCTGCCGGAATCGGTGGAGGATACCATTATTACACTGCCTTCCAGCGAATTGTCGAGGGCCAGGGGGGGATCGCACTGCATGAGCTGTCCGATATCCCGGGATTGAGTTTTTAACAAAAAAAAACGTACGATGTACCGGCACGAATTTCCGAAGCGGGTGCGATATGGGGAGACGGACCAGATGGGTTATCTCTACTATGGCCAGTATGCCCAATACTATGAGATTGGCCGGGTAGAGATGCTGCGGGCCATTGGCCTCACCTACAAGGCCATGGAAGAAGAATATGGCATCCTCATGCCCGTTTTGCACCTTGAGATGCGCTTTGTGCGCCCGGCGCGATATGACGAATTACTCACTATCCGCACGGAACTGCGCAAACTTCCGGACCGGTTCATTATCTTTCACGTCGAAATATTTAACGAGCGTGGGAAGCTCGTGAACGGTGGTCGGGTGCGTTTATGTTTTGTAGATGCTAAAAGCGGGCGCACGATTACCGCACCCGATTATTTAATGGACAAACTCCAACCTTTTTTTGAATGTGAAGAAAATCCTGGATAAGTGGGCGGGAGTAAAAAAAGCGATGCTGCGTGCCAGGCCGGTGCGCATTGTATTGCTGTGGTCCATGCGGCGTTCGTTACCGGGGTTTGCCGACGTGCCCGTTTACAATATCGTCCGGTTTATCCTTTCGGAGTTCCGGCAATATGATCTTTTCATCCGGGCGAACGCCACGGCATTCAGCTTCTTTCTGTCGCTTTTTCCTGCCCTGATCGCCCTGTTTACCCTGATCCCGTGGCTAAAGCGCACCTTTTTGCATTATCTGCCCGAAGGAGAAATGTTTGACAGCTTCCTGCAGGCTGAAATCCAGCGCATCATGCCCGGCGTGGCCGGCCAACGGCTGTTTGAATTCATCGAGGATATTACCAACAACCCCCGGGTCGGGTTGTTGTCCTTTGGTTTCCTGATGGCGATATATTTTGCTTCCAACGGGATGCTGACCCTGATGCAGAGCTTTGAAAAATCCTATCCCCTCACTTTTAAGCAGCGCGGGGCGATCGAAAAGCGCGGGATCGCCATTTTCCTCACCTTTCTGCTCGGGCTTATGCTGATCGGATCCGTTGTGCTGATCATCATGGGGGATTTTATCATCCATTTGTTTGTACAAGTCATCCATCTGGACCTCCAGACGGAGTGGATGCTCAAGCTATTGCGCTGGCTGGTCACCATTGGCTTGTTCTATATTTCCATTGGCGCCATCTATCGGCATGGCGCTGCTACGCGGAAGAAGTTCAGGCTATTCACCCCCGGCGCTACCGTTGCCACGGTAGGCTGCATACTCGCTTCGCTGATTTTTTCTGCCTACGTCAATTATTTCAATACGTACAACCAGTTTTATGGCTCTATTGGCGCTATTATCATCCTCATGCTGTGGATACAGCTCAATGTATTTGCCTTGCTTGCGGGGTTTGAAATCAATGCCGGGATAGCGGTCAACCGCGACAAGCGCCTGGAGTTATTTGAACAGGCATGACCAGGAACAGTTATTTATATGTGGCGATTGGCCGGCCCCGGTTTATCCTTTCACAGCCCCAGCAAGTCAGTTAAACAGCAAACTATGCATAATTCAACCATCAGGCATACCCTGGCAGTCTTTTCTGCGGTGCTGTTCATTGGGCAGCACGTATCGGGCCAGAAATACAGTAACGAGTTCCTCAACATTGGCGTAGGCGCCCGGGCGCAGGCTATGGGCAATGCGGTGGTTGCTTCGGGCCGGGATGTCCTTGCCGGAGCGTGGAACCCCGCGGGCCTTGCCGATCCCGAATGGAAAGACGAGGTCCAGGCAGGTGCGATGCACGCGGAATGGTTTGCCGGGGTCGGCAAATTCGACTACCTGGGCGTTTCGTTGCCCACTACACGGCCGGAGCGCCGTATGGGTATTTCCCTGATCCGTTTTGGCATTGACGAAATCCCGAACACCCTCTCCCTGTACGAGGAGGACGGCACGATCAACTTTGACAACCTGCGGGAGTTTTCTGCTGCCGATTACGCGTTTCTTTTCAGCTATGCCGTGCGTCTGCGCAGCGCGGGCAGGGGGCAGTGGCTGCTCGGCGGCAATGCCAAAGTCATCCACCGGCGGATCGGCCCTTTCGCCAATGCGTGGGGGTTTGGGCTGGATATCGGCGTGCAGCACCTCAGGGGCAACTGGCGCTTTGCCTTACTCGGCAGGGACCTCAGCAGTACCTTCAACGCCTGGTCGTTCAGGTTTTCGGAAGCCGATCAGCTATCGCTCGGCCTCAGTGGCAACGAGATTCCCATCAACAGTATCGAAGTGACCCGCCCACAGTTGCTGCTGGGCATTTCCCGCTACCTGCGTACCGGCAAATCCACCGGGTTGCTGGTAGAGGCCAACGCCCAGGTTACAACCGATGGCCGGCGCAACACCCTGGTTTCCGGCGACCCGTTCAGCCTCGACCCCGGGTTGGGCCTGGAGCTGGATTTCCGAAAAACTGTTTTTATCCGTGCCGGCGTCAACCAGTTCCAGCGCGAGATAGGTTTTGATGCCCGGGAACGCCTGTCGCCCCGCCCCGGTATCGGTGTCGGGTTAGTCTTTGGCGGGTTTCAGGTAGATTATGCCTTTACCGACCTCGCAGCGGATAACGCGACCTATTCACATATCGTTTCTTTGATGTTGCGGCTGCAGCGCAAGCGGTAAGTGGCAGGTCCCGCCCATCCAGTCAGCCCCGCCGGCACAAAATTTTCGTCCTCCGGGACACCGGAAACAATACGTGCTTTCAAAGACCGGTTATTTTTTTGCGCACTGCCCGTCACAAAGGTCTCTGAAAAGCCCCCGGATTGTCCCGGAATAGCGCTGCAGCGCCCGTGCCTACCCCAATGACCACGCGCACAGCGTCTTCAGGCCGGACATTGAGATAGGTGACCTGGGATTTGTGGCAGAAAAAAATGAAGCCATTGGTCGGGTTGGGGCCGGTAGGAACGAAGAGCGAAAGGTAATCGTCGGGAAGTTCGTCAACGACAAACCCGAGCATACGGGTAGGATTGCTGTACACGTCTGCGAGTACGACATCGCGAAAAGGGGTGCGTTTGCCGTAACCTGTAATTTGCTGTACCACATCCCGCAGTACGGTATAAAGCGGAAGGGGTGCCAGCAGGCGCTCCTCCAGCTCCCGGAAGAACAACCTGCCCACCCGGGTTTGCATGATGACCCCAATGAGAAAGAAGAACAGGATCGCAATAAAGAAAGCCCCCAGGTCCACCAACCAGCCGGCCCATTCTTCCGGAAGTTGGAGCAGGCTTTTGACGGGATTCAGGAAGCCGGCGATCAGCACTACGGCAGATCTTAACAGCCAAATCAGGAGGGTGACCGGCAGGATTACGACCAATCCGCCAATAATAGCGGTGAAGAGGAAGGAACGCGCCCGTTGGAGCATGGTTTTTTGGGTCATGAGGATTTGGGTTGTGTTAAAAGCAACTCGCCGCCTTCGGCGGCGGAATACTTTTTTAAGGCACCTTGGTTAGATCGGAAGAGCGTCGTGTAGGGAAAGAGTGTTGCACTGTGA
>JBMOJO010000370.1:0-2947 GCA_049315745.1 Saprospiraceae bacterium
GGCTTCGGCTTCCATGCGGAGCCTGGCTTCTTTTTCTGCACGTTCTCTTTCCCTTTTCAGTTCCTGATCCTTTTCCGCCTGGATGCGCTTTTCCTCTGCCTCCAGGAATGCTTCACTTTCCTCGATGCGGTGCTGCAAGGCACTTGAGCACGCCTTGATACGCTGGTAAGGGCGCATGTGGTCTATGTCTTCCCGGGAGAAAAGGCCGGCGCGCGCCTCATAAACGCTATATATTTTATCGGCTTCTTCCCGAAGTTTCATCTCCTCCGTCTGGTTACGGCCTACCACCAGCGCCAGTACATCGTGGCTGATTTCGTATTCGACTTCGCTGCCGGAGCGCAACGGGCGCACAATCTTGCGTTCTTCGAACGCTTTCATCAGGCTTTCGAGGGGCTGCTGCAAGCCCACTCCCCTGCGGCTAAGTTCTGCCTGGAGCTCGGGAAGGGACATTTGCAGTTTGGTGTAGCGGTCTGAAATCATGGCCGCCAGTGCCTCCAAAGGGGCCTTGCCTCCGAATATTGGCTCCAACTCCTGGAGCTGCACTTTTAGGAATTGGTCGAGAATACCTTCGAGTTGATCCGTGTCCCGAATCAGGGCCGGGTCCAACACCGGTTTCTGACCCTGCGGGTCCCGTTCCAGGGCACGGTTCCAGAGCTCTGTCAAAAACACCTGGACGTGTGCGAGTTCAATCTCGAATTTTTCGTCCGGGATCCGGGCGAGGATGCCACCGGCGAGGGTCTCGCTGTCGGTACTCACAAAAGAATCCTGGTACGTATGGGCGTTCAGGGTCCTTACCAGCATCTCGCGCACATGCGACTTGTTCATTTTTTCGAGCCGGAAGCGGTACTGAAAGATACTCGGGCACAGGTGCTCAAACTCCGACAAATACCCGATAAACTCCTCCCGCATGATCAGGATGACCCGGCAAGGCACTTTGTAGCGGATCAGCCCGTTGAGGCCGGTAAAAAAGTCTTCTTTCTCTTCTTTCTTTCCCTGGATCAGCAGTTCCTCAAACTGATCGAAAAGCAGGTAAACAGGCTGATAGCGTTCTTCAAACAGCTTTTCAATGGCCAGTCCAAATCCGGCGCTACCTTCTTCGGGCATCCGGGTATCTTCGGAAAGGGCGATGCGATCGGCAAGGTGTTCGTTTATTCGTTCATAGAACGCGGTGTTTATGTTGCTGCCCCTGCGGATGGTAAGGGCAAACCAGTCGGCATCGGAGAACTGGTTGCGCAGGCCGCACTCCACCAGGCTCGTCTTGCCTGCTCCGGATGGCCCATAGACCAGCAGGTGCTTGACCCCGCTGAGGGCATTGTACAGCCCCTCTGTTTCCTTTTCACGACCAAAGAATATATCGTAGTCTTCTTTTTGATAGGAATCCAGAAATTTGAACGGTGTTTTCAGTGTGTTCATTGGCCGGGCTTGTTATAGCGGGAAAATAGTTGGTTCAACTGCTTGAACACATCGTTGAGGGGGGTCTGCTTGTTGTTCTGGGCACGTACAACGAGGGTCTGGTTGGAAGTAATCTTATGGCCCGGATAAGGCAGTTCGTTGCGGTGATGTGCGTAATGGTAGGAATTACTTGTCCCATCGTAACCGATATAGCAATAAATCTCCGGGGTGGGCTTCTCGGTGAACACACTTTGATCAATAACCAGAGGGGAAAGCGAAAGCGGGCTTTCGCCCTGGCCGAAATTCCGCAGCCCTGCCTGAGCGTCCACGCCCTTGAGCAGCAGCACGCTTTTACTGTATGTAAATTCCCGCTCCCTGGCCAACTCGGCATAATTTTCTTCGTTGGGTTCGTGTTGGTTATACACGCCGTGCAACTCTCCGTAGAGGTGCACAAAATTCTGGGCTGTCCCCATACGGTAGTTCAGGTTGATGTTTTTGATCGAAACCAGACGGTAGTGTGCGAGGAAAGAAAGCTTGCGCAACCAGTAAATCAGGGCGGTGAGGTATTCGTCGAGAAAAGAATCAAAGTTTTCTCCTTCCAGTTCCGCCCCTTTCCCGATCAATTGCTGCCGGTGGTGGTCGAGGAACAGCGCTGTACGGTGCAAATCGCTTCTGGTATCTTTAAGTTCGGCCACAAAGGCAGGCAGGCGATCCACGTAAAAACCGCCCCCCGAAGCCTCCAGCAGGGCCGTCGTGATGACCAGCAGGTTGAGGTAATCGTACTTTTCCTCCATAGTTTGGGGCAAAGACAGAAAGGCAGCAACGGTTGGGTCTCTCGGAAGGCCCTCCTGGAGCACCTGGGCGGTTTGAATATAGCACAAATAGCGCACAGTGCTGTGGTAGGCCTCTGCCATGAAGGAAAGCCTGCGCAGGTTGCGGTGCTTACCGGCATCGCTCCTCATTTTCTGCAAAAAGGTCTCTACAATCCAGCCATAATACTGGAAGATATCATTTGCGTTGGCACGCACCTCTACGCCCTCGTTGCGCAGTTCTTCCCGAAGGCTCTGCACCAAAGCAGAATCATCCGAGCAGAGGTTCTCCTGGAGTTCCCCGGGAAGCAAGCGTTCCGTTTGCGCCTGGCTCAGCACAAAAGAAAAATTGGCCTCCCCGATACTGCCGATGTTATAAATCTTGTCGGCGGTCTGGAAGGATTGTGCCTTCAGGCTTTCCATCAGTTCGCGCAGCCTGGCGAGTTCGTTCTGAATTTCGAGTATGTTCCCGTCAATACTTACGGTAATCGTACTTTCGCTCACCCCCTGGATGACGACGTTGTGTTGACCGGAAACCTGGGCTTCGTTGCTCATGGGTATTAGGTTTTAAGAAAAGTCCGCTTTATCTATATTTTCGATATTGTAGATTTTTTCCGCATGCTGTACGATCGTTTTGCCGGCTGGGCCTTCCTTTTCGCCGGCGGGAAGTTTTAACGTCAGCGGCGACCCCTGCAGTACGGCCCCTTCCTTTATGTACAGGCCCCAGGGGAATTTCCGGTCCTCCC
>JBMOJO010000371.1:0-2943 GCA_049315745.1 Saprospiraceae bacterium
TTTAGTTAGCTATATTTTAGTTTAATCGTATCGTTTTTTTTAACTTGCCCATAACTACTGTATTAGCGAACCCCAACAAAGTAAAACCCGAAATATTTCACCCTTACTTTGTTGCTTATTATTTCGCTTATATCCCTTATCTGCGGGGTTTACCCTTTGATTCACTCGTTTTACCCTCACTTCGCCCAAATAAGTAAAGCCGAAATATTTCGGGTTTACTTAGTTGAACAAAGTAAACCCGAAACAGGGGTTTTCCGCTGCTAAATATAGTCCACCCCACTCATAATTTCAAATCGTCCAGTGGGCTTTTGATCTTGTCCCAGCCTTTTTTCGTGATCTTGGTATAAATCTCCGTCGTCTTGCTGCTTTCATGCCCCAGCAACTCCTGGATATACCGCAAATCCACTCCTTTTTCCAGCAGATGCGTGGCAAAACTGTGCCGCAGGGTGTGTACTGTCGCTAAAGGATTGATCCCCGACTTTTCCTTTGCCCTCGTAAAAACAAGTTGTACACTCCGCTCGCTGTAGGGCCCGCCCTGCGGTCCTTCAAATAACCATTCGATGGGCCGGTACACCTCCAGATACGCTCGTATGAGCTCCCATGCCCTATAAGACAAAAGGGTGCAGCGGTCCTTTTTCCCTTTGGCGCCACGAACGAAAATTCTGCTTTTCTCCGGTTGTATATCTTGCATCCGAATTTTGAGCACTTCCCCCAGGCGTAGCCCCGCAGAGTAAATCATCATCAAGATGGCCCGGTGCTTCAGGTTGTCCACCGCTCTTAAAAGACGGCTCACTTCGCTATCCGTCAGCACTTGCGGTATTTTTTCCGGACGCTTGGGGCGAAGGAGCCGCTCTACCTTCTCTGCCTGATCTATCACCTCTGTATAGAAAAGCTTGACGGCACTCAGTATCTGATCCTGATAGGATTCGCTGATATGCCGCTCCCGGATCAACCACGCCACATAATCATCAATCTGCTTGCGACTGATCTGACTGGGCTTAATCTCGTCGTAATACCGGATGAATTGCCGGAAGCTGTATTTGTAAGTTTTGATCGTCCGGAAACTATATCGTTTGAGCATCAACACTTGCTCCAGAGCCGTCACTGCCTGTTCATACCGGGCGGGGATAACCTCCTTCGGGGGAGCATACCGCGACGACGCTTTGCCGGCAGTTGCCAAAGTTTCGGGAATGTCCTGCGTCGGGGTGAACGCGATCTCGGTAACGTCCTTCAGGTACTGCTCCACAAACCGCAGCGTCAACTGGGTATAAGGCACTTCCCAGACCTTAGCGTCGGGGTCCCAGCGCCGGCCATGGATGTTCTTCACCACCGAAAGATGGCTAACGACCCGCACATAGGGTACATATAGCCGCAGCCATCCGCGCTTATCCGGATGCCGCTCCAAACGAAGCTGCTCCTGCGGCTCCATAACGTAGCTGAATGGGAGATGAAAAGGGCTGGCCTGGGTGTATCGGGGTTTTATGTTTACCATAAGCATGCTCTGTTGAATGTATGGAATTGTAAGCTCATAAAAATATTTCTTTTTGATATACGGCGCAAGAGGGCCAGCAATTCTCGGTTTAAAAAAAATCAATTATAATCCCGTATTCGTATCTTTCAGACAAAAACAAGTATGATAGACACGCTAGTCGGGAAGTTAAAAATAGCGATGGACGGGGTAAAAGATCACCGGAAGGCTGCGGGAAACCTGCAACATTCCCTTGGGGATATCCTCATGGCGGCATTTGCTATGTTCCATCTCAAAGACCCATCGCTGCTGATTTTTCGCCAGCGGCTGGAAGAACGCTGGGCCAACTTGCGACGGGTGTACGGTATCAAATCGGTGCCAGGGGACACGGCGATGCGCCAGGCGTTGGACGGGGTTGAGCCGGCAACGGTAGGCAAATTGTTCAAATCGGTACTGCAGGTCCACGAAGAACTTGGCCTTTGGGAAGGTCGCAAGGTATTGGGCAACTATCTCGCCATCTCCATGGACGGAACCCAACACTACTGCTCGAGCAAGAAGTCTTGCGCACATTGCCTGGTGAAGCAAAAGCGCAATGGTGAAACAGATTATTATCACCAGTTGCTTGCCGCCGTACAAGTGCACCCTGAGCAGGAAACGGTTTTTCCGCTGCAGGTAGAGCCAATCCAGCAGCAGGACGGCAACTCAAAGAACGATTGTGAGCAGAATGCGGCCAAAAGACTGATTCCGCGGATCACTGAGAGCCTGCCCCAAGGTATGCAAGGACTTATGTTGATGGATGCGCTATACGCTACCGGGCCATGCCTGAAAATGCTCAGAGCAAATAATTTATCCTATCTGGCAACCATAAAAGACGGCTATGTTTTAGTCCAGGCGTCCCGGATGGCCGAGAAAGGTCAATTGAAGCAGTACGTCTGGACGAGCAAAGGGAGGCGTCACACGGCTTTTTATGCACACGGACTGGCTCATTCTGGGGCACATCAGGAATTTGAAGTCAACTACCTGGGCTATGAGGAACGGGATGCGCGTACCGGAAAGGAGCTGTACAAAAGTTCGTGGGTGACCGACCTGGCCATCGAAGAAGCGAATATCCCGGAAATGGTATCGGTGGCGCGCGCCCGCTGGAAGGTCGAAAACGAGACCTTCAACACCTTGAAAAATCAAGGCTACCAGCTTGAGCACAACTTTGGCCACGGGAAGCAATTCCTTTCTTCTGTCCTTGCTTGTCTAATGATGCTGGCCTTCCTGACAGATCAACTCGCACAGCACGCAGATGCCTGTTTCAAAAAGGCACTTGCCTATTGTAAGACCCGAAAAAACCTCTTTGAAAAGGTCCGACAGGTCTTTGATCTCTTACCCTGTATGTCAATGAACGTCATTTACCGTTTTATCTCCAAGGAGGTAACCCTTGATTTTCCTATGTTAGAATAATTTTAGATGATAACTTTTTTTAAACC
>JBMOJO010000372.1:0-2937 GCA_049315745.1 Saprospiraceae bacterium
CACGTCGGTTTCAAAAGAATATTCTGCCGCCAAAGGCGGCAAAAACCTTTTTACACAACCCCAAAAGGCATTTTACACCGCCCCGAAATAAAATTTGGTATGAAGTGCCCTTTGTGAGGGGCGGGTCATTTTTAGCTGATTCCTATAAAAATAAGATTTCCAACGGCCAAAAATCTTATTTTTGCGCGTGGCCTTTCCAAAATAATATCAACCAACATGAACCTTGATTTCTTAAAAACCCTTGGCCTTGAGGCCAAAAACCCGGGCACCAGCACCGGCTTGCACGCAGTTGATTCGGGTATGTATATAGATTCCCTGTCGCCGGTGGACGGGCAATTGATTGGGCGTGTGAGCATAACGACGCGGCGGGAATACGATGAAGTCGTTGCAAAAGCACAGGAGGCCTTTGTGCAGTGGCGGCTAATCCCTGCGCCACGGCGCGGGGAGGTTGTCCGGCAGTACGGAGAAGTGTTGCGCAAATACAAAGACCCCCTGGGCCGGCTGGTTTCGTATGAGATGGGCAAGAGCCTGCAGGAAGGATGGGGGGAAGTACAGGAAATGATTGATATCTGCGATTTCGCCGTGGGGCTGTCGCGCCAATTATACGGGCTGACGATTGCCTCGGAGCGGCCGGGCCACCGTATGTTCGAGCAGTGGCACCCGCTCGGGGTTGTCGGTATCATCACCGCTTTCAACTTTCCGGTGGCCGTATGGTCCTGGAACGCGATGATCGCTTTTGTCTGCGGCGATGTCTGCATCTGGAAGCCCTCCGAGAAAACGCCGCTCTGTGCCGTAGCCTGCCAGCGCCTTTTCCAGCAGGTCCTGCGCGACAACCAGGTGCCGGAGGGGGTTTCCAATATCGTCGCCGGGGATTACCGGGTCGGGGAGTTCCTGAGCCTGGATGAGCGGGTACCCCTCGTTTCGGCAACCGGCAGCACCCGGATGGGCAGGATCGTGGGCGCTACCGTCGCCGCCCGCCTCGGGCGTTCCATCCTCGAACTCGGCGGCAACAACGCCATCATCATCACGCCGAGCGCCGATCAGCAGATCGTACTCACCGGCGCCCTCTTCGGAGCCGTCGGCACCGCCGGCCAACGCTGTACCTCAACGCGAAGGCTGATCGTACACGAAAGTATTTTCGATGAAGTCAAACAAAAACTCGCCAACGCCTACCCGCAGCTCCGCATCGGGAACCCCCTCGACCCCAACGTCCATATCGGCCCCCTGATTGACCGCGATGCCGTCAATACCTACCTCGCCGCCCTGGAGGCGATTAAGGCGCAGGGAGGTAAATTCATCGTAGAAGGCGGTGTGCCCGAAGGCCCCGAATATGCTTCCGGATGCTATGTCAAACCCTGCATCGCGGAAGTCAACCCGGGCATGGCCATCGTCCGGCACGAAACGTTCGCTCCCATCCTCTACATCATGCCCTACCAAACGATCGAAGAGGCCATCGCCATCCAGAACGACGTGCCCCAGGGCCTCTCCAGCGCCATCATGACCAACCACCTGCGGGAAGCAGAATACTTCCTCTCCGCCGCCGGCTCCGACTGCGGGATCGCCAACGTCAATATCGGTACCAGCGGAGCAGAAATCGGCGGCGCTTTCGGTGGGGAAAAACAGACCGGCGGCGGCAGGGAATCGGGTTCCGATTCCTGGAAAGCCTATATGCGCCGGCAAACCAATACCGTCAATTACAGCGAACAAATACCGCTCGCACAGGGGATCAAATTCGAATGGTAATCCCCGCCGCGCAACGTAGCTAAGGGACCGAAGTGTCCTTAAGCTACTGCCGCCGGCCGGTAAAACCGGCGCAAAAGCAGGTAGATGACGCTTAATACCCCCAGGGCAATAAAGAAACCGGATAATGAAAAGCGATCCTGGACAATCCGTGGAAGAAATACCACATTGATGAGCAGTTGTATGCCGGCGTATAACCCGGCGACCAGGACGTGTGGAAGGCCCCGCTCATTGGCGAGGTATTGATAAAGATGGCTGCGGTGTGGCTGCAAGATATTCTCCCGGCGCAAAAAACGGAAAAATATTGTTGCGGCAGCATCTATGCCGTACACCGCGAACAGGATAAAGTACTGTATTTTTCCGCTGGCCAGGATCGCAGTCCCCATCATTGCCCCCAGGAAGAATGCCATACTGAGCGAGCCCACATCGCCGGCAAAGGCAATCGCACGGCTACGGACATTGAAAAAGGCAAAGGCCAGAACCCCTGTTCCCATCAGCAGGATCAGGTCGCGCTGTACATAGAGCTCGGGGACAAACCAGAAAGCGCCCAGGCACACCAACGTATATAGTGCCAGCATACCATTTATCCCGTCCATAAAGTTGAAGGCATTGATCCATGCCGTCGCCAGAAAAACGGCCACCAGGATATATCCCAGGGGCAGTCGCCCCGTTTGCAGCACGTACATCAGCAGCCCAATCCCCGCAAGCTGAAAAAAAAGCCGGAACAACGCCTTCATCTTGAAGAGGTCGTCCCAGAAGCCTGCCACTCCGCAAACCAATAAGCCCACCAGCATCCAGGGTTCCATCCGACCGGTCGCGCCCGCTAATATCGCAGGCAAAAGGAAGATGACCCCACCCCCCCTCAAGGTCGCCTGCGTATGCGAGCGCCTAGGCCCGGGCTTGTCTAAAATTCCATAATATATGGCAATACGCATATATAACAGTTCGGCGATAACCAGGACCGGTAAAAGCACGGATAAAAGAACCAGTGTGTGCATGCTTTATTAAAAAGGTATTTTCGCCGCCTTCGGCGGCAGAATATTCTTTTGAAACCGACGTGTTTTTCATGTTTTTGCTTCGCAAAATCATGAAAAACACGTCGGTTTAAAACTTAAATTTGGCGCAAAGCGCCATGAAAAGTCTTTTTTTCGGCGCTTCGCGCCAAATAATCATTTCGAGGTTGTGTGAAAAGGTTTT
>JBMOJO010000373.1:0-2933 GCA_049315745.1 Saprospiraceae bacterium
TTCAATAAAATTTTCACAATGAAAAAGTCCATCTTATTACTGGTTTTCACCCTCTCGCTGATGATTTCCGCTTGTGGCGGCAAACACGGCGCTTCCCAGGATGCAGGTGCCCAGGGGGAAACCCCCGCACAGGAGCAAACCGGCCCGGAATACACTTCTGCCTACATCTGCCCGATGTATTGCCCGGGCAGCGGTAGCGATGCGCCGGGTAAATGCCCGAAATGCGGAATGGATTATGTCAAAAATGAGAAGGCTGGAAAGGAAATGCCCGGCCACGAAGGGCATAATCACTAAAATATTCTCGCTGCACCTTATTATCTTGCGGGCGTGTGAAAAGTCTTTTGCCGCCCGCGGCGGCAGAATTTTATATTGAAACCACGCTTGATTCATTGATTTTGCGAAGCAAAATCAATGAATCAAGCGTGGTTTCAAATTATTATTTGGCGCGAAGCGCCGTAAAAAACCTTTTTACACAACCCCAAAAGACTTTTTATTCAACCCGAGGCCGCTTTCTGGTGCTTTGCAAAGGACTTTCACCAGGAAAACCCAAACCTGAACTGCAATTGTGCGAACGGGGAAGATACCTCCGCACTGCTTAGGCCGGGATAGTCAATGTCGGCGACAAACCGGTAGCCTACCTCGCCGCCCAGGCGAAACCATTTCAACACATTGAGCTCGAGGCCGCCCGCAGGCTGAAGGGCAAATACCCTTTCCCTGGTGTTATCCGTGATATCCAACCGGCCCGAGCTGCCGAGGATGCTGATCCGGGGGTGGATGACTTTATGGGAAAAAGGTGCATACGCCATCTTAAAGCCACTGAGCCTGAGGTCAAAGCGCTCGTCCCCATCGGGCAACGGGGCATCGCCCTGCATCCGCTCCCAACCCCATCCCAGGAAAAAATCCCGGTTGAACTCAAAAAGGACCGACCCTCCGGAAAAATATTTGGTGTTGTTTTCGTAAAGGGAAAAATTGTTGGTGTTGGAATACCAAAAACCGGACATGTCGAGACCGTTCCTGCCGAACAGGGTCTCCTGTTCTTGTGCATGGGATGAAATGCCCAATGCCATCCAAAGTGCGAAGATCAGATACTTTTTCATCATGTTGAAATACGTTTATTTGTAAAAGTGCATAAGGATCAGACTTGTCGCCACGGGATTATCGTAGCTGAAAAATAGCCCGTTTCTTTCCTGCCGACAACCTATTACAACAAGTCTGTTCTGTAATCGTCTCCCCTTACGGACAGATATTTTTCAGAAAGGTTGCTTCTCATACCATGAGGATATTTCGCCATAATCCCTCAGATTTTGGGTGCTGAGGGCGAGGATATTGTTGCTTTGGATGGGAGTGGCCGCGTCGTGGCCCGGCTGGGCACTGCCCGGTGAAATTGACAGGACAGGGCCATGGAAAAAAATGTTAAAGTTTGGAAAACTACATACTTATGTACTGTTAAAATCACAAAAAGGCGGGCTGCAGTCTTTGATGCTTAGCCGACCTATGCTCTCCGCGGCGGTGAATTATGGTAAAATACAGCGGAAATACCGGTAAAAAGTCTTGCGGGGCGGTCTGGGATCAATTTTACCAAGGGCAATACATAAATATACGATTTTTTAGGTGGGCAAAGTGGTTTTTCGGGGGCCGGCAGCAGCCTTCGGGATTCGCCGTGGGGAACCACGCGCATAAAATATGGTATGGTGTAAGCGAAAAGAGGTCTTTATTGCCTCTGATCATCCTTTTTGCCAGGTGCTGCCGCCGGCGTCCTCTTTCCGATGTTTCAGTTGTCTTTTAGTTCGATTTGACCTGGCCGTTGTTTGTTGCCTGCAGGGTAAAGCTCGAAGAACAGGCCCAGTTGCAGGAAACTTCGGCCTGTTTCGTCATTGATGCGGTAGTCAAACTGGTAGAGGAAGCCGGTCTGGAAAGTGAGTGTCGTGGATTGCCGGTAACTGAAGGTTACGTTGAACCTGTTGCGCTCGAAATAAGGCTCGCGGTTGGTAAAGAAAAGCTCATTGCCGGCGCTGATCTGATAAGGCTGGAAGCCCTTTTTTTCCGATCCGAAAGGGTAGGCTACGCCGAGGCGGTAGCGAAAGCGGTTGCGGTAGCCCTGTTTGGTAAAGCGAAATTCTGCCCGGTAACGCTGTTCGATCCGGAACCTGCCGATGCTATGGTTGAAAGTAATATGTGGCCATATACGCAGCTCGTCGTTGTTTTTGGGTGTCACAAAATTTCCGCCTTCTTTATAGGTGTCATAATCCCCAATACCCAATCCTGCCCGCAATTGGGGATGCAGCTGATAATTGAACCCTCCTTTGTATTCGTAGTAATGAAAGTGCCGGTAGAACAGGAGCGAGCGCAACTGTGCCTCTCCAAAGAGGCTCCATTTACTGTTCATGCTATATCTGACATTCAGGATATTCCAACTGCCCAGCCCATCGAGTTGAGCGCATAGCGGTCCTGCATATATACACAGGGCCAGGGTAAGCATGAGGGATGATTTGTTCATTTAAGCCTGCATTTACCTTTTAAGAATAAATTTGCTGCGAGGGGTAATCGTGGCGGGAAAAGGGCCGTTTTTACCCTATCCCTACTTCAGCGCAACAAATCTGATAAAATTAGGCTAATCTCGGATCTCAATTTTAATATTTCGTGGTTTTCCTGCCGCCCCGCCCTGGGTCATGGATATTTTTTGTGGGCTATCTTCCGGGCAGGGAAAATCATTTCACGCAAAGCCGCGGAGGCGCAAAGGGGGAGAAGATGTTTTTCATAGCGCCTTGGCGACTTTGCGAGAAAAAATTATTTCACGCGAAGACGCCAGGCCGCAAAGGGAGAGAAGATGCTTTTCTTAGCGCCGCGAAAACGCAAACTTTAACTTTCAGCGTCTTTGAACTCCCGGATAATTTGCATCACTTTTTCTTCGCTATAGCCCGTCATCACACAGA
>JBMOJO010000374.1:0-2928 GCA_049315745.1 Saprospiraceae bacterium
TCTCAGAAGAATATTCTGCCGCCGAAGGCGGCAAAAACCTTTTTACACAACTCCAAATGATTATTTGGCCCGAAGCGCCGAAAAAAGACTTTTTACACAACCGTGTGCCCGTCATGTCATAGCCATTTCATCAGCGGGAGGTCCTGCTTATGCGGCATCAGTTCGTGTTTGGGGAAGAGGCGGAACCCGAATTCATAAACCCCGGCGATTTGCGGAAGGATCTCGTCCGCAAAAGTAGCGACCTGGCCGTCGGCATGCAACAGTTTAAGTTCTTTGTGAAAGCGGATTTCCAGCTCCGAATCCGACATGCGCTTGAAAAATACGGCCTCCACCCCAAGGCATTGCGGCGCAAGGTTATTGGTAAACAACTTGATGTTCACTTTAAAGGCTTCTCCAAAATGCAGGGAATAATTATCGGTATCGAACACATCCTTTTCCATGAGCTGAATGCCATCCCATCGCTCCCGGATATGCTGTTTCCATTCGGCGATTTCGGCTGCAGCGGCGTATTTTTTTTCCCGCAATACCGCAGAGCGTTTTTGCAAACGGACATAGTAGCGCTCTATGTAGTCATCGAGCATCCGCTTCATGGTAAAATGCGGACCCACTTTGGCGATTGTATTGCGCACGTACTTGAGCCATTCTACAGGCAGCCCCTCCTGCGTACGGTCGAAATAGCGCGGGATGATTTCGTTCTCGAGGATGTTGTAGATTGTTTCCGCATCGAGCTCGTCCTGCAACGCAGGGTCCGAGTACGTCGCTTCGAGGGGAAGCGCCCACCCTGCATCCGGCAGGTATCCCTCTGCCCACCAGCCGTCGAGTACGCTGAGGTTCATGACACCATTCAACGCAGCCTTCATGCCACTGGTGCCGGAGGCCTCTTTGGGCCGGGTGGGGGTATTCAACCAGATATCCACCCCCTGTACGAGCAGCTTGGCGATCTCCATATTATACCCTTCCATAAACAGGATACGCCCATTGAACTCCGACCGGCGCGAGGCCAGCACGATATCCTTGATTACCTGCTGCCCGGGGTAATCCGCGGGGTGCGCCTTGCCGGCATAGATGAACAGTACGGGGCGGTCGGCCTTATTGACGATCTCGCGGAGCCGGTCGAGGTTGTTGAACAGCAGATACCCCCGCTTGTAGGTTGCGAAGCGGCGGGCAAAGCCGATTACGAGTGCATCCTCTCGTATTTTTTCCAGTGTGTCGAAAATAAAGGCCGGTTTCTCTCCCCTTCGGGTCATATCTTCCTGCAGCTTGCGCCGCACCTCTGTCAGCAGCTGCTTTTTGAGGTCGTTGCGCACGTCCAGGACGACTTGGTCGGGAATCTGCATCACCCCTTCCCAGTTTGCGGGGTTGGCCTGGTCCAGCATGAAATTTTCGCCGAGATATTCTTTAAATACGCCGTGCCACTCCCGCGCGATCCAGGTCGGGTAATGCACGCCGTTCGTCACATGGCCGATATGGAGCTCCTGGTAGTTATAGCCCGGGTACAGCACGCTGAACATCTGCCGGGACACCTTGCCATGGAGGCGGCTGACGCCGTTCACCTCCTGGCTGAGCCGGATAGCGAGGTGGCTCATGGAAAAAAGCTCGGTATGGTCCTGCGCCGATACACGCCCGAGGCCGATGAATGCCTCCCAGGAAATTCCGAGGGCATGTACGTAATTATCGAAATAATGGCGGAGCAAGTCTTCCGGGAAATAATCGTGGCCCGCCGGCACGGGGGTATGGGTCGTAAAGAGGCTGGATGCACGAACGGCTTCCAGGGCGGTTTCGAAGGATAGTTTCTGCCGCTGCATCAGCCCTGACAATCTCTCCAAACCCATAAAGGCTGCATGGCCTTCGTTGCAGTGATAGATATCGAAAGTCTCTCCGAGGGCCTCCAGCATACGGATACCGCCGATGCCGAGCACGATTTCCTGCCTGAGCCGGTGTTCGTTGTCCCCGCCATAGAGTTGATGGGTGATACTGCGGTCGTCCCAGGAGTTATCGGCAATATCGGTGTCCAAAAGGTACAGGGGTACCCGCCCTACCGGCAGCATCCACACTTTTGCCCGCACAACCCTAGCGGGGAAATCAATATTCACTTTCAGCCATTCCCCGTCTTTGCCGCGCACCGGTAAAAGCGGGAGCTTGGTATATTCCTGCGGCGGGTAATCGTTGATCTGGTCGCCGTGCAGGGAAATGGATTGATCGAAGTACCCGTAACGGTAAAGCAAGCTGATGCCGGCAAAGGGAACGTTGCAATCGCTCGCCTCCTTGATATAATCGCCTGCCAGTACCCCAAGGCCCCCGGAATACAGGCGAATTGAGGTATGCAGGCCGAATTCCATACTGAAATAGGCCACCGCCGGCCCCGAAGCCGTTGACTTCTGAGCGATGTACCGGTTGAATTTCTCATAAACCCTGTTGATCTTCTCCACATATACCGCATCAGCGATCAGCGACTGGATGCGCCCCACGCCGAGCTGGTCGAGCACCGCGACCGGGTTGTAGTGCAGCGCTTCCCACTTTTCAGGGTCCAGCGCCTGGAAAAGCTCAATCGCCTCCTGGTTCCATGTCCACCAGATATTGTGGGCAAGGTCCTGCAAGGGGAGCAACTGCTCCGGCAAACGGGCCTCGATGAATATGCGTTTCAATTTCAGGGAGCTGTCTTGTATCTGATCTACCATAACAGAAATTTTCGGTTCGAAGGGCAAAGATGGGCAAAATTGTAAATTTTAAACGCAGGAGACCAGGTTTTTTTGTCCTCCGACGAAAGATCGCCGCCCCGTTGCGTTCCGGCAGCAATTTGTACCGAGGGGCTTAACGTGGAAAAAAATAGTATTTTTAAACCCGCAGGGAGGGGGGGTGTGTAAAAAGGTTTTTTTGGGGTTGTGTAAAAAGGTTTTCGCCGCCTGCGGCGGCGAAATATTCTTTGGA
>JBMOJO010000375.1:0-2922 GCA_049315745.1 Saprospiraceae bacterium
TTCATTGATTGTGCGAAGCAAAATCAATGAACCAAGCGCGCTTTAAGTATAAAATTTTGCCGCTGCAGGCGGCAAAAAACTTTTCACACAACTCCAAATTATTTTTTGGCGCTTTGCGCCAAAAAATAATGGCCACAACCCTTATACTTCAGGTGCAAAAGCTTTATTGGAAGCGCGCTTCCGCTCGTGTTCTTTGAGATAAATTTTCCGGAGGCGCAGGGACTTTGGCGTGACTTCTACATACTCATCCTCCTGGATGTATTCCAGGGCCTCCTCCAGGGTGAGGCGTCGTGGCGGGATAATGCGCATTTTGTCATCAGAGCCGGAGGCGCGGATGTTGGTCAGTTTTTTAGTAACCGTCAGGTTGATGACCAGGTCCCCTGGGCGGCTATTTTCGCCGACGACCTGCCCTTCGTAGATATCTTCGTTGGAGCCGATAAAGAAGATGCCTCGGTCCTGGAGGTTATTGATTGCATAAGGGATGGACTTACCAGGTTCTTTGGAGATGAGGGAACCGTTGATCCTTCCGGGGATTTCCCCTTTGTGTTCCTGAAAACCGGTAAAGCGGTGGGTCATGACGGCTTCTCCGGCCGTTGCGGTGAGCATTTGGCTACGCAGGCCGATGATGCCCCGGGAGGGGATTTCAAAGCGCAGGATCATACGATCTGCTTTGGGTTCCATGGATTGCATCATGCCTTTGCGGCGCGTGACCATTTCTATGGCACGGCCGGAAATCGCTTCGGGGATATCTATGGTGAGTTCTTCTACCGGTTCGTGGGTTTTGCCGTCCACCCGCTTGAGGATGACCTGTGGCTGGCCGATTTGCAGTTCGTATCCTTCCCTGCGCATGGTTTCGATAAGGACGGAGAGGTGGAGTACCCCTCTTCCGAAAACCCGCCAGGAGTCGGAAGAATCGGTATCTTCGACCCGTAGCGCCAGGTTTTTTTCCAGTTCCTTATCGAGGCGTTCGCGGATATGGCGGGAAGTGACGAATTTTCCCTCCTGCCCGAAGAAGGGGGAGTCGTTGATGGTGAAGAGCATGCTCATCGTGGGTTCGTCAATGGAAATCGGGGGCAGCGCTTCGGGATTATCGGGATCGGCGACCGTATCGCCGATATCAAATCCTTCCAGGCCGACAAGGGCGCAAATATCTCCGGCATTTACCACTTCGACTTTTTCTTTTTCAAAACCTTCGAACAGGTAAAGGCCGCGGAGCCGGTTTTTATGCATCGAACCATCTTTTTTGCACAGGGCGACCATCTGCCCTTCCCGGAGGGTGCCCCGGTTTAGCCGTCCGATCGCAATACGCCCGATATAGTTGGAATAGTCCAGGGAAGTGATGAGCAACTGGGGCGTCCCCTCGGCCACCTTGGGTGCGGGAACGTGCTCGATAATGGCATCCAGCAGCGGGGTGATGTCCTGGGTGCGTACTTTCCAGTCATGGCTCATCCAGCCATTTTTTCCCGATCCGAACAGGGTAGGGAAGTCCAGTTGGTCTTCGTTTGCATCCAGGCTGATCATGAGGTCGAAGATACCTTCCTGTACTTCGTCGGGGGTACAGTTTTCTTTGTCCACCTTGTTGATCACGACGATCGGTTTGAGGCCGAGCTCCAGGGCTTTCTGCAGCACGAAACGGGTCTGCGGCATGGGTCCTTCGAAGGCATCCACCAGGAGGAGGACGCCGTCGGCCATATTGAGTACCCGCTCGACCTCGCCGCCGAAGTCGCTGTGGCCGGGGGTGTCAATGATGTTGATTTTGTAATCTTTGTAACGGATGGAGACATTCTTCGCAAGGATAGTAATGCCCCGCTCCCGTTCCAGGTCGTTGCTGTCCATGATCAGTTCTCCCACCTGTTCGTGGGACTTGATCAATTGTCCTGCATGGATCATTTTGTCCACCAGGGTAGTCTTGCCGTGGTCAACGTGGGCGATAATCGCAATGTTGCGCAATTCCATAACTCATTTTTGATTCAGGGCGCAAAGGTAGCGATAATCGCCGTAGAATTCCAGAAATAAATATTATTGTAGTGTAAATAAAGGGAAAAGACGTTCGAAGCTTGCCCTGCTGCCTTTGTTTCTCGCTTGCAGCAGGGCAATAGGGAAGGGTCAGGCGGCGAAACGGACCGGTGCTTTGATCTGAAAATGCTCCAGGGTCTGGGCCTTGGAGAAGGGGTTGGTGACGATACCGACTTGCAGCACGGCATGCTCGTAATACAAAGCGAACTGCCGGTAAACCTGGCTTCGGTTCAGGGGCGATTCTTTTTCGAGGTCGAGGCTGAGGAAATCGCCCAGTTGGTTTTTAAAGGGTGCAATGCTTTCGATGATCCCTTTGAGCACATTGTCCGGCGGCAGGTTGATCAGCCCGATGCTGATGGCGAGTTTGATTTGCAGGTTGTTCATGAGGTTGATATGGGTGTTTTTCAGTAATATCTGCTTTATAAACTTTGGAATAGGGGCGGATGTTGTGCTTTTTGTTTTAAAATAATGTTAATGTACGCGATCGTTGCCTCCGGCGGCAGAATACGATCTCTTGGGGTTGCGTAAAAAGGTTTTTCGTGGCGCTTCGCGCTAAATTTAAGTTTGAAACCGACGTGTTTTTCGTAACTATTTAGCAGGGCGCGCCCTGGGAAATAATATTGAGGTTGTGTAAAAAGGTTTTTACGGCGCTTCGCGCCGAATTATGTTTTGAGAGACACGTCATTTCAACGATTTCGCGAAGCGAAATCGTTGAAATGACGTGTCTCTCAAAATAATATTCTGCCGCCGCAGGCGGCAAGAGACTTTTTACACAACCCCATAAAATCCTTCGCGGTGAAGCCGCGGACACCACTGGTAAATAGATACCGGGGTTGTGTAAAAAGGTTTTCCTTGGCGCTTCGCGCCAAATTAAATTTGGATGGAGACATCTTTTTCCTGATTTTG
>JBMOJO010000090.1:0-13063 GCA_049315745.1 Saprospiraceae bacterium
TTGGCTTCGTCATCTTTATGCTGCCTATGATATCGGCTTTGACAGCCTTGATCTATATGCTTTTCATTTTTTAAATATGGATAAATCAAAAGATCAGATACTCGAGCTGCTCGGCCGGATCACTTTATCAGAGCAGCATTTCAATGGCCTTGAGGCATAAAACGGTGGTAGAACTCTGGTATATCCTCTCCTGCGAAGGTGAAATATGGCGTAAATTAGAAAATGAAGAGTCCGTCACATCGCTTGTACCAGGTGTGTGCGTGAATATCCCGGTTGGCGCTCATTTCCAATTCCGCAACACCACCATCGAAAAACTGGAAATCCTGATCAATACCATGCCCGCCTGGCCGGGGCCGGATGAAGCTGTTCTCGTAGATAATCACTGGCCAGTCAACTGATTGTACCATGCAACCTTCCTAGAACAAGGACAACGAACATTATAAATCGCCTGAGGCGATGTTGGAATTCTTCAGTCTGATTTCAATCAATTTCTCAATTTAGCCTTTCGATATACAAAAGTCGTCGTGTTTCAAGGCTATGCAAACAACAATAAATCAGTATCAATGGGGCGATTATATTACGAAAAACCTGTAAACCCACTTCAGCCAAAGGCATACAGCGGGGAAGAAGGGAATGTGAAGCACTATCTGGACAAAGTTTCCAAATTGATCCCCAGTGAAATAATCGCTGGCTATTTGGTAATGTCCGGCTTTGTTCCTCTTGTTCACACAAGATTTGATCAGCGTATTGTGTACTTCATAATATTCCTGTTGTGCCAGATACTGACGCCTGTATATCTGAACAGTCAGGCTGAAAGCAACAAGCCCAAACGCAATCATTTGGTTATTTCCTCAGTTGCCTTCACTGTTTGGGCCTATGTTACAACTGGCAAGGCAGTTATGCCTGACTATTATGATGCAGCTTTGGCATCCATCATGCTGGTTGCCTTTAGCCTGGTATCCGCAATTGTTCCTCTTAACAAATAAATCTCATGAGAATACTGGAAAGTGCAGTTCTGGAGAACAAATCAGTTGTGAACTTTCTTGAAAATATTTCAGGAATCAAGGGCCATCAGGGTTCTACTGTCCGGTTTTCGGACAAATTCTTGCTTTTGTATGAGTTATACAAAATAAATCCCAAGTTAGCTTCGCGATACATTGACGTGTTCATTGATAACGACTTATTCTTTTACGAAAGATTTTGGGGGCAATTTTCAATATACTTTGAACAAGATTTTCTGCCTCGTATATCTGGCACTGATATTTCTGACTTCGCCGATTTTAGAAGAAAATTCCCTGATCTTAAACCTTTTGAACTTGAAGTCAGCATTTTCAATGATGCTTCTTTGAAAGAATTCGAAGGCCTGAGCCGTGAGTACAATGACAACAAAGAAAACAATAGTTTCAATGTCATATCCAGGCGAAAGGATAGAAATATGATGCTGAACGGTTCTAGATCATATCATGAAACGATCAAGGGGGGAATCAGTATTGGAAATAATCGACGAAAGGTCGGTACCCTTGGAGGTATATTGAAGGACCGTAAATCTGGTGCCGTTTATGCAATGACCTGTGCGCATGTGATAGGCTCTGACGCATTTGCAATACAACCATCGGTTATAGACTCTGATAATGTTAGGGAAATTGGCCAGGTTGAGACTTTTTCGCATATCATCTGGACAAATCAAGGCTTACCGTGTAATACAAGATCAACGGGAACTATCCCCAATATGGATGCTTCCCTTATTCGACTGCATGATGATATCTTCTACGAACATAGTATTTTGAATCTGGGAAAGGTAGTTGGTATGCGAACCCTCGATGAAATTGACCAAAATATGAAAGTTGAGTTTAATGGTAGAACTACCGATGGAAGAAACCAGCTAGTTATTGGAGGAATAACCGTATCCTACAAGGTACATTATGAAGATGAAAATCACGAAACCCGGTTGGCCTGTTTTACAAATCTGGTTGAAGTCAGAAGACCCAATCCTATTATGATGGGAGGTCATTATTACTCAAAATCACCAGTAAGACCAGGCGATTCAGGCGCCTGGGTTTGTTCAAATGATGAAAATGGATACAAATGGTGCGGAATGTTGATTTCGGGAGACTACGACAGAGGCTATTTCCTGCCTGCCGAAGATATTAATCGTTGGATGAATAATCAGGGATATCAAATGGAGTATGGTATTAATAGTTACCAGTTGACGGATCCAATATTAAATATTGACGTCAATCTTCACCAGCCAAGCTGGTAGTAATAATTACGGTCGTTATGAAGACACCCTCCAATTCCGCAACCCTACCACCGAAAACCTTGAAATCCTGATCAGTACAATGCCCGCCTGGCCTGGGCCGGATGAAGCCGTTCTCGTAGATAATTATTGGCCGATCAACTGATTGAACCATGCAACCTTCCCATAACAAGGATAACGAACAAAAGAAATCACCTGCTGCCATGCCCGCGCTGCCTACGGGAGGCGATGTGGCGGCTACAAAGTCCAATGCCATCGAAATTCCGCAGATCAGCCTGCCGAAAGGGGGAGGGGCTATCAAAGGGATTGACGAGAAATTCGAGGTGAATGCGGCGAATGGCACGGCTTCGTTTTCCATTCCGCTGCCGCTGTCGCCGGGCAGGAACGGATTCCAGCCTGCGCTTTCCCTGAGCTATAACTCGGGCGCGGGCAACAGCCTGTTCGGTATCGGTTGGGATCTGGGGTTGCCTTCTATACAACGCAAAACCGACAAGAAACTGCCACGATACCGGGATGCGGAAGACAGCGATACGTTCATGTTCTCCGGGGTGGAAGACCTCGTGCCGCTCTTGCTGAAAGACGACGACGGCAACTGGTCACGCGATGAACGCGTGGAGGGGGATTTTACCATCCGCAGGTACCGGCCCCGGCTCGAAGGGGCTTTCTCCCGTATCGAAAGGATATGGAAAACGGGCAATCCGTGTTTCTACTGGAAGGTGACTACCCGCGATAACGTGGTCACTTTTTTTGGAAAAAGCAAAGAATACCGCATCGCCGATCCTGAGGATGAAAGCAGGGTGTTTCAATGGCTGCCTGAATTGGGCTACGACGACAAAGGCAGCAGTATGCTTTTTGCCTATAAGTCCGAAGACCGCGCCAATATCCTGGACGGACCGCACGAACACAACCGAAGGGACGGAGGCCCGGCCCTGTTCGTAAACCGACACCTGAAGCGCGTCCACTATGGTGATCTGGCGGCTTTTTATCCCGATACCTCCACCCCTGAAGGCATTTATCATCCGGAAAATCCGGACGCGATGGCCTACCATTTCCACCTCGTACTGGATTACGGGGAGCATGGCGACTTGCCGGCGCCGGGGCAGAGCGAGGTGGAAGTCCATTTTGACGAGCAGAGCAAATGGATGGGCCGCCATGATGCTTTTTCCAATTACCGCGCCGGTTTTGAAGTCCGGAATTATCGCCTCTGCCGGCGGGTACTTATGTTCCATGCGTTCAGGGAACTGGGTGATGCACCCTGCCTGGTGCGTTCTCTTGACCTGGTGTATCGCGATCAGGCCGCAGAAAAAACGACGGAAGGGGATAAACTGGAGGTGACGTATCTCGAACGCATCGTCCAGAGGGGCTATGTGCGCCTGCCGGGCAGTGCCCCGACGTATAGCTGCAAGTCGCTGCCCCCCATGTCTTTTGAATACCAGGAGCTCCGATGGAACCTGGAAATCCGGGATGTGTCGCCGGAAGATACGGCCAACGCCCCAAGCGGCCTAACGAATGGTTATCAATGGGTGGACCTGTACGGCGAGGGCCTTTCGGGTATCCTCAGCGAGCAGGGCAATGGCTGGTATTACAAACACAACCTCGGCGAAGGTCATTTCGCGCCCGCCGTACAGGTGGCGCCCCGTCCTTCCCTGACCGGACTGGCCGATGGCGTACTGCAACTCCAGGACCTTGCCGCCGACGGACGAAAACAAATCGTAGTGAACAGCCCCGGCCTGCAGGGTTATTATGAATTGGCCGACATGGGCGATTCACCCGCGCAGACCCGTTGGGAAGGGTTCCGGGCTTTTGCGCGCGTAGCCAACGTGAACCTGCGCGATCCCAATATCCGGCTGCTCGATCTCAATGGCGATGGCCAGCCGGATATTGTGCTGTCTGAAGAGCGGGTGTTCACCTGGTACCCTGCCGCAGGAACGCAGGGATACGACGCTCCCGAACTCGCCCCCAAGCCCTTTGATGAAGAGCGCGGCCCCGCCCTGGTCTTCTCTGAGCCGCTGCAGACCATCTTTCTGGCCGATATGAGCGGCGACGGGCTCACCGACCTGGTACGCATCCGCAATGGGGAGGTCTGCTACTGGCCCAACCTTGGGTATGGCCGCTTCGGCGCCAAAGTGACCATGGCAAATGCTCCGGTCTTCGATACGCCGGATTTGTTCAACCCCTCCTACATTCAGCTCGCCGACGTGAGCGGCACGGGCGCTACCGATATACTTTACCTTGGCAAAAACCGTTTCACCGCCTGGCTCAACCTGAGCGGGAATGCGTGGTCGGCGCCCTGCCACATCAACCCTTTTCCGGAGACTGCGACGCCCAACCAGATCTCGGTGACCGACTTTCTCGGCAATGGTACCTCCTGCATCGTCTGGTCGTCGCCGCTGCCCGGGCACACGCAGACGCCAATGCGCTATATTGACCTGATGGGCGGTATCAAGCCGCATATCATGACGGAATACCGTAACGGAACCGGCAAAACCACCCGGGTACATTACGTCAGCTCGACCCGGTTCTACCTCGAGGACAAAAAGCAGGGTACCCCCTGGATTACCCGTCTGCCCTTCCCGGTCCAGTGCGTCAATACCCTCGAGATCGAAGACGAAGTGACCGGGGTCAAGTTTTCGACCCGTTATGCCTATCACCACGGTTATTACGATCATCCCGAGCGCGAATTCAGAGGCTTTGGCCGGGTGGATCAGTGGGATACGGAATATTTCGAGGGCTCGGACCGCACCGCCAATGGACGCCGGATTCCGAAGATACTCAACCAGCCCCCGGTCATGACCAGGACCTGGTACCACACCGGGGCCTTTCTGCAAAAAGAACGCATCCTCAACCAGTTCAGCCACGAGTATTGGTACGAGGAGTTCCGGAGGCAGGGCTTCGCAGTCAACCCGGTTGAGTATCAGTTGCCCGATGCGGTGGTGCTACCGGGTGACCACCTTGGCGGACTCGATATCCGGACGCTCAGCGCCGCTGAGTGGCAGGAGGCGCTGAGGGCCTGCAAGGGGATGGTGCTCCGGCAGGAGGTGTTTGGCCTCGATGCCGAGAAATCCATCGCCGAAGAGAAGCTGACCAGAGGCTATCAGGACGACGATCCGGCCTTTCTCGCCTTTCAGCAGAAGGCCCGCGAGCGCGAAAAGACGCCCTACACCGCCGCCACCCATACCTGTGAGGTACAGCTTCTTCAGCGCAAGGAGGGCAACGATTACGCGGTCTTCATCGTGAAAGAACGCGAGGCCATCACCTGGCACTACGAGCGCGACCCGCAGGATCCGCGCATCGCCCACACGCTCAATCTCGAGACCGATGAGCTCGGGAACGTCCTCGAGGCGGTCAGTATAGTCTATCCAAGGCTGCAGACCGAACCTCTCCTGGCCGACGACCCGGCCGATTCGCTCGCCGCCCGCCGCGCCAAGGAGAAAGGCCGCGAAGGACAGCGCAAATGCTGGATTACCTTCACCAAAAATGACTTTACCAACGACATCCTGCATCCGGATGCCTACCTGTTGCGCCGCAACTGGCAGACGCGCACCTATGAGCTGACTGGTTTTCGACCCGCCTCCGGCAAACTTTTTGCCATTGCCGACTTCGCAGGTGGCTTCTCCAACTGGCCGGCGCTCGACTATCACCGCTACGGCAGCGGCGCTGCCCGGGAGAAGCGGCTGATCGAGCAGGTGAAAACCAGTTTCTACAACAGCGCCCTGACCGCTCCGCTGCCCTTCGGCGAGATGGCCGTGCCGGGGATTACGTATGAGGGCTATCAACTGGCCTATACCCCCAACCTGTTGGCGGACATCTTCGCCTCCAGCCCGCACTCGGCGCAGTTTGAGGTGACAGAAGACGATATGCGCGCGGGGCGTTTCCACGAGGAGGACACCAACTGGTGGATCCGCTCCGGGCAACCACAGTTCACACGACCGGGTGAGAGGATTGCCGACATCAAAGGGCGGTTTTACCTCCCCGTCGCCTATACCGATCCGTATGAAAGCCGCACCGAGGTCGCTTTTGATGACTACCATATCTTCATCAAGCGTGCCGCCGATGCGCTGGGCAATGAGACGCGGGTGCTGGAGTTCAACTACCGCACGCTGGCTCCCGTCCGGATGATGGATCCCAACGATAACCTCAGCGCCGTGGTGCTCGACGAGCTGGGCCTTGTCAAGGCCGTGGCCACTGAGGGCAAGGATGCCAATGGCGACGGCATCGGCGAAGAGGCCGATAACCTGCGCAACATCACCCAGATTACGACCGGCGCCGAGCGGGATGAGATCAGGGAGTTCTTCCGGCTGGCCCGCAGTCGCGATATCTGCAACTACACCCAGCTCCGGGCGGTGGCGGCCAATCTGTTGGGCGATGCCTCGGCCCGCATGCTCTATGACTTCGAGACCCTGCCCGTTGTCGTGGCCGGCATTGCGCGCGAACAACATGCCGCACAAAACCGGAATCCGCCCCTGCAGATCAGCTTCGAATATACTGACGGGCTGGGAAAAGTGGCCATGAAGAAGGTGCAGGCCGAACCGGGAGACGCCCAGTTGGCCACCTACGACGCCTCCGGCCGGCTAACCTCCGTGCAGACCGTTCCCACCGGCAACCAGCTTCGCTGGGTCGGGAACGGGCGGGCCGTGCTCAACAACAAGGGCAACCCCATTCTCCAGTACGAGCCCTATTTCTCGGTTACGCCTGCCTGGGAGGACGCCGCGGAGTTGGTGGAGACAGGCGTAACCCCCGTCTATTACTACGATGCTGCCGGCAGGGTGGTGAAAGCCGAGATGCCGGACGGCAGCTTCACCCGGGTGGTCTTCGACGCTTGGAAGCAGATCGGCTATGACACCAACGACACGGTGGCCGACAGTGCCTGGTACCGCAAGCGGCTGGCGCTGCCCGACAGCCATACCGACAAGCAGGCCGCCCGCAAAACCGAAGTGCACGGCAATACCCCATCCGTCTTCTTTCTCGACACCCTGGGGCGGCTTGCCCTCGGGCGCGACCACAATCGCTACATTGATGCCGCGGGTTTAACACGGGAGGAGTTTCACTACACGTGGTCCGAGCAGGATATCGAGGGCAACGTCCGCTCGGTGACCGATGCACGGGGCAATGTCGTGATGCAGTACCGCCAGGATATGCTGGGCCACCCCGCAGCCCAGATCAGCATGGACGCCGGGCGGCGCTGGATGCTCAATAATGTGCTGGGCAACCCCGTGCGTACCTGGGATGAGCGTGCCCACACCTTCTCCTTCCAGTACGATGTCCTGCACCGCCCCACCGGGAAGCGCATCTCTGGCGGCGACGGACCTGTTCCGCTCGACCACCTCTATGAGCTGACGATCTATGGCGAGTCCGTGCCCAATGCCAAACAGCGCAACCTGCGCGGACAGGCCGCCGTGCTTTACGACACCGCCGGGAAGGTGACGACCGATCGCTACGATTTCAAGGGCAATGTGCTGGCAACCACCCGCAGCTTTGCCGCCAACTACAAGGAGACCCCCGACTGGGCCATTGCCAACCCCGACAGCCTGCTGGCCGGCTCCGATTACGTATTTACCACCCGCACCGAATACGATGCCCTCAATCGCGTCATCAGCCAGACCACTCCCGACGGCAAAGTTACCCGGCCGGCCTACAACCCGGCCGCCTTGCTGGAGAAGGTCACCCTGCGGGAAGGCAGCAGCGAGACCCCCATCGTGGTCAATATAGATTACGACGCCAAAGGGCAGCGGCAGCGCATCGAATACGGCAATGGCGTGACTACCCGCTATGAATATGACCCGGAAACCTTCCGCCTGATCCAGTTGCGCAGCCAAAAGGCCGGCGGCGAACTCCTGCAGGATTTGCGCTATACCTACGACCCCAGCGGAAACATCACCCGGATCGAAGACCGCGCCATCCCCACCGTCTTTTTCAACAACCGCAAGATAACCGGCCGCAGCGAGTACACCTACGATGCCCTCTACCGCCTGATTGCCGCCACCGGCCGCGAGCAGAACGTCAATACCCCCAACTTCGGCGCCGACGACAACTGGAATGATGCCTACGCGATGTTCGCCCACAACAGCGGCGATCCCATGGCCATGCGGGTTTACACCCAGTACTACCGCTACGATGTAGTGGGCAACATCCTGCAGATGCGCCACGAAGCCGGCTCCAATGGCTCCTGGACGCGCGATTACGCCTACGAGACGCGCAACAACCGCCTGCGCAGCACCACCGCAGGCAGCCAGACGTATGACTACCCCCACCATCCGCAGCATGGCTATATGACCGACATGCCCCACCTGCAGCGCATGGCCTGGACCTTCAGGGAAGAGCTGGCATCCACGTCGCAGCAGGCGATCAATGAGGGGACGCCGGAGACCACCTGGTACGTATATGACGGCTCCGGCCAGCGCGCGCGCAAGGTTACCGAATTGGCT
This sequence comes from Saprospiraceae bacterium, assembly GCA_049315745.1. Taxonomy (GTDB): domain Bacteria; phylum Bacteroidota; class Bacteroidia; order Chitinophagales; family Saprospiraceae; genus JADJPL01. The sequence continues at coordinate 8,683 of JBMOJO010000090.1, forward strand.
GCCGCCCCCGGCGCGACGCCGGCCTTGAAAGACGAACGGGTCTATGTAGGCGCGTATGAGGTGTACCGGAACCAGAACGGGCTGGAGCGCGAGACCCTGCACCTTATGGACGATAAGCAGCGGATCGCCATGCTCGATACGGAAGTGGAGCCGCGCAGGGTCTTGGGGCTGGTAGTGGGTCGCACTACGCCCGTGCGTACCATGCGCTACCAGATGGGAAACCACCTCGGCAGCGCCTCCCTCGAACTGGATGAGAATGCCGCGGTGATCAGCTATGAAGAGTACCATCCTTATGGCACGACGGCATACCAGGCTCGAAATGCGGCGATAAAATCAGCCGCTAAGCGGTATCGGTATACGGGAATGGAACGGGATGAGGAGACGGGGCTGGAGTATCACTCGGCGAGGTATTATGTGGTTTGGTTGGGGAGGTGGGTGAGTGCGGATCCGATTGGGGTAGGGGATGGGGTTAATGTATTCAATTACAGCAGGAACAACTCTATAGTATATAACGATAATAATGGATATCATAGTCGTGAGCCTCACAGACCATGTAACGCTTGTCATATTAACTACCAGGTTGTCGAATATCCTCGTCCAATACCACTGGTGGGGCCTGTTGGCACCTACAATGTTATGGATGATGTCGAGGCCGATGCAATGTTAGCAGATGATTCCTATAGAGCCCAAGGAGAAAGCACACCAAACGATTTGCCACAAGGTTATCAAAGACTTTCAGATGATCAAATTAGCAAACTAGGATTAGACCCAAAAAAATTTCGAAATAGTCGTACTGGATTTTATGCTTCATTATATGCCTATAAATCGGAAAATGGAGAGACTGCATATGTATTGGCTTTTAGAGGTACGGATGAATATATTGATTGGGCTACGAATGGTTTTGGGGCCTTTGGTGGTAAGGGGGCTTTGTTTGAGCTGCAGTACCGATTTGCCATGGAATTGGGGGAAGCGGTAAAAGGTAAAGTTGGTTCTAAAGCTGATTTAAAATTTGTTGGTCATTCATTAGGAGGGGGACTTGCAAGTGCAGCCGCTGTTGTAACCAACAGTCCTGCAGTTACTTTTAACTCGTCAACTCTCCATCCAGACACTGTTGCACGCTATATCCACCCTGAAAAATTTTTTTTGGTACATAGCCCTTCGCCGTTACCAACCTGGGCATTTAAGGAGGAATTGAGAGAAGAAGCCAAAATGATGATGGATGATGCTGTGGTTCAAGAGGATGGAAAACAAATTAGGACATATTTTACGATCGGTGATCCTCTAACTTTGGCTTTAAATTCCACATTAAAAAACTCGATTATTCCGGGAGTTAGAATAGAACGAGCTTTAGGATTAAGAAATCCATTAAATTCACCTGAAAAACCCATGAGTGTTGAGGCTCATTCTATGAAAGCTGTTCTAGCAGCATTGAGGAGACGACCGGTGAGACGGCGTGACATTGAATAATAATGCTGTATAGGACTCCACTGCACTATTAATTTTGATATGACAATGCTATTGATGTGCTCGGTTTAAAATCCCCTTTGAATTGTGAGACCAATGAATGAAAGAGAACGAGATCCCATCAACGAGTAGAAGTGAAGTTGGAAAGGCAGATCAGGCAGATCCATCAGACTAACCTCGATTCGGCGGCGAAGGATGAGAGTATGTTTTTATATCAATCCGGTATTGGTTTGACGGTAAAGCTCGCCTCTTTCGCCTTGGCGGCTTTCTCGATGGTTCGGTACTTCAAAAAACGGCGGAAATCAACGGAGACGGCGTATCAGTATATTATTTTTTCGGAGGAGTTGAATACGCCGAAGGACAAGTAGTTTCTTTTTAATTTCTATGGTTTGGTTAGTGTAACAGGAGCACGCCATTAAATTTCTTGATGGAAGACCGGTGCGATTCCGGCCAAACCACCTCATCCATTCTCCATCACATTCTTTAATCAATGATTGTCAATATGGATAAAATAATAGCGGCCCTTGGCTCCGAAAAAGCAGGAGAAAGACAGAAGACACTTGATAGTCTAGAAGAAAATCAAATTACTGATGAGATAATCGAAAAGGTGAATTCGATACTCAGTAGCGATGTCAACGAGAATGTGCGCATGGCCTCTTGTATGGTGGCCGGTAAATTTAAAATTTCGGCGTTAATCACGCCCCTCAAAAACGTAGTCCGTGATTCCGATAGTACACGGGCTGTAAAATCTGCTGCGATTGAAGCATTGAGCCAATATGGTCAGGATACAGAAATTGCCAAATTCTTTGGCGAGATTATATCCCAAAATACGGAAATCGAAATAAGGCGAAAAATCATTGGAGTGCTTATTGAAATTGGCGGAAAACCTTCTGCTGAAATCCTTTTCGGTCAACTTAACATCAAAGAAAAGGACACAAAAGCACGAATAGCGCGGGAACTTGGAAACCTCTCCAGATTATTTTCTGCATCAGAATCAACAAAAGTACTTAAACAGCTTAGAGAATTTGCCAAAAAAGATGCAGACGCAAGTGTGCGCAGGGCATGTATCAGCAGCAGCCGCAAATATCCCGCGGAAGATCATGCTGAATTTATCAAGGACAGATTTGATGAAGAGACAGATGAAAAAAACAAAATTCGCTGTATTGAGCTTTTGGGTGAAGTTGGTGATGCCCAAGCCTTGAAGTCACTGACTGAATTATTGGTTGTTGAAAGAAACCCCTCTATCCGCTCAGGCGTAATAACCGCACTGTCAAAAATGAACAACTGGCAGTTGAAGGCTGATACTGTGTTGGGTTCCATCGTCCAAAATAACGAAATCCACCGGCCTGGCATCAATGGGCCTGATGTCGTAACCGCAATAGCTGGAGAAGATAGTACTGCGCGCACGAATCTCGGCAAGTATCTCATAAGCCAAGCTGTTGGAGCCACTTCACGGGTAATATCGGTGATTGCAAGTTTGCTGATCGCCAGTGTTGGTGGTAATGTAAACGAAGCTGGTCATTTGATCAATCAATTTGTAAGCGTAAATCCAGATGCAGAGGAACAGCTACATCAGCTGCGTATCGAGGTGGGCGGCGCTTCAAGTCTCGAGCCGATACTGAAAAAGCTTCAAGACAATCTGGAACTTCATTTTCAAAAGCCCATCACCGAGTTGAACAATCTGACTACCGGAAACTGGATCATGACCGTCAAGTGTGTTTACTGGGGCTTTGTGGCAAGGCTCACCATGAGTGTTTGCACCTTTATTGCCGGGCTATGTCTTACCATCTGGTCGGTCTATCAATTTTCGCTCGACAAGGAAACAGCCATTGGTATGTGGGGCGCCGGCATATCCATGTTTACCGGTATCGGGAGTATGCTAGTAGTAATCTACACCGGCCCTTTGAAAGATATCGGAAAGTCAGTAGAGGAATTAGCCAAGGCCAATGCAATATTCATCGGGTTTATCCATACTGTATTGCAGATAAGCCACACTTTTTCCGCCAAATACATACAGGGTGATTTTTCCTTTAATGAAACGGCACAGTCAAACCAGTTGGTACAAAAGACCGTACGGCACGCGGTGGAGCAACTAACTTTAAGGATGTCTGAGGAAAAATCGGAGGATGAATAATATCGCATCAATTCAGTAGCAACCAAGTAAATCACTGCTAATTGAGCTTTCTATTCCTGAAATCATGTCAGTAAAATTTACTGGCAATGAACCCTTTTTGTTGGTGTTGCTATCGGGATAATTTCCGCAGAAGATCCACGACTTCTTTGGTATTGATTTTTTCAACTTTTTAAAATTTCATCATGGCGACTAAAAAAGATGACAATGTCTCAGAAAAACCTGAATTGGATTTCAAAAAAGTTTGGGAGCAGTTTTGCCGGGATTTAAGGTTTTTGCTGGTAACCAGGAAGAACAACAGGATGCTTGACCAGTTTCTGGATCTCAAAAACAGGGTATTGGATCGTGTAGAGGGAGAAGAATTCAAAACATCACTTGTAAATGCATACAACAACTTGAATAAGGAAGACCCTCCCAAGGAAGTACGAGAATCCCTTCTTCTAGAAATTGCCTCTTTTTCTCGAGCCAAAGAAATAGCTGTATCGGTCGGTGATACCAGCAACAAAAAACGGTGGTGGAAAAAATGGGGCAATTGGCTATTAGGAAAGGCATCTGTTGTCACTGGAAGTGTCAAAGATATTGTCGGTGACAATTCGAATTTGAAGAGCACACTCATATTGCTGGGTGAAGTAATTGATATTTTTAAGGGTGACAAGTGATATAAACCGAATACTCCCCTGGACAAGTTGGTAATAAAAGCCACCTCTGTCCTCGCTAATCACTTCCCTAATAATTCTGTCCACATTAACTAACCACTACATCATGGCAAAAAAATCTTCCTCCTCG
>JBMOJO010000091.1:0-13057 GCA_049315745.1 Saprospiraceae bacterium
GTCATTTTCACGATTTCGCGAAGCGAAATCGTGAAAATGACGCGTCTCTCAGAATATAATTCGGCGCGAAGCGCCGTAAAACACCTTTTTACACGACCCCATTAGACTTGTTTCGACGGGGTTACAGCGGGGGACAAAATGAACTACTTTTCGTCCACGCGAAGGCAAAAATATCGGGTCGCTGGTAATGCCCGGCGGCATCAAAATCCAGCCTCGATTGGATGACTTCGTCAAGGGCGATTTGCGCGATAAGGATACCTTCCCGATCCCACAGGGGGCCTGCGAGCACTTCGCCCAAGGGGGAGATAATGGCACTTCCGCCACGTGAAAGGATGTCGGGTTGACCTTCAAGTTCTTTTTGAAAACGTTCGGGATACATATTTTTTTCTACAAACTGATTGGCGGAGAGCACAAAGCACCGGCCCTCGCAGGCAATATGGCGAATGGTCGCCTGCCAGCTCTCCCTTTGATCGGCAGTAGGGGCAAGATAGACTTGGATATCCTGTTCGTACAAGGCCATCCGGGCCAGGGGCATGTAATTTTCCCAGCAAATCAACCCGCCGAGGCGTCCGGAGGGGGTATCTATGGCCAGGAGGTCGTCGCCGCGCCCTTCGCCCCAGATCAACCGTTCCGCAGCGGTCGGTTTTATCTTCCGGTGTCGGTGCAGGAGCCGGCCTTGCGGACTGAAATACAGCAAGGTGCAGAAAAGGGTGCCCCCACTTTCCCCGATTTCCGTTATGCCGATTACCAGCGTTACCCCACAGTCGCGCGCGATGGCCGCCAGCATATCGGTCGCGGGCCCGGGCACCTTGACGGCAGCCTTAAAGTAATACAGCCAATCTGCCCGGCCCTTCGCCGAACGGCTGCCTACGACCGTTCCAAAGGACAGGCCCCTGGGGTACCCCGACAGAAAAACTTCCGGAAAAAGTACGAGGGTGGCGCCTTCGTTGGCAGCCAGCTCCGTCCAATACCTGACCTTTTCAAGGCTGCCTTCCAGGTCGAACAATACCGGGGCCGCCTGTATGACTGCAACTTTGGGCATGGTCATGAGGTGGCTACCGCCATTTTTGCCTGCAGATAAGTTTCCAGATGTGCCATGAAATCCTTTTGAAGCTGTTTACTGACCGGCCCGGGATTTCCATCTCCTACCGGGCGGCCATCAATTTGGACGACGGGGAAGATCCCTTTGGTCGAACTGGTAAAGAATGCCTCCCTGGCCCCGGCGATTTCCGATACATGGACTTCGCGTTCTTCGACTGTATAGCGTTGCCTGGCCAGGTGTAAAACCTGCTTGCGGGTTACCCCGGCGAGGATCTTTATCGCAGGTGTGACGACGCGCTCCCCTTCCAGGACAAGAAAGAAATTAGAGCGGACAGACTCGCGGACCCACTCGCCGTCGAGGTAGAGCAGATCGTCGGCGCCTTGCTTTTTGAGTTGCGGCAGGAGGCTGATCCCAGTGATGTAGTTTGTGGTTTTGATCTCGGGCAGCTCGCGGAGATGCTGGTGGGTCATGAGTTTCAGGGTAGCCGACGTGTCCCAGGCTTGAGCAGGCAGTGGATATTGCAGAACGAGCACATTAGGTTCTGCGGGTGTGTAGCCATCTACAGAGTACCCACCGGTGAGGAGCAGCCGGATACCCCCTTCCTGGCAGCCGTTGGCCCCGATGAGTTGCAGGATTTGCGCCGCAAAATCTGCTCTGGAAAAAGGAATTTCCAGGTGGAGCAGGCTGGCAGAGCGGTAGAAGCGGTCCAGGTAGTCGTCGAGGAAGAGGGGTTGCCCCTTCAGGAATAAAAAGAAATCGAAAATCCCGTATCCCCGCAGGATAGACAGGTCGCTGATATGCAGGGATAAGGCCTCCGCACGGGAAAGCTTGCCGTTGAGCATTGCGTAGGTGATCATTGTCATTGGTAGTTTGTGAGCAATTCAGGAAAATAGCAGCCGGAATAAAATACCGGCGGGTTCATTAGCTGAAAGGTACGCCAACTTTTAGATTATTTGAAACTAATTTATGGGTGCAATCCTGGCAAACTCGTGTATTTATATGGCTATTTTGTAAAAAAAATATACATTATTGTAAAAAATGCTTATATTCAAAACGAAAATTTGTAAAGCCCTTTTTTGTTAGAACAATAGGCTTGTTGCTGCGGGTCGGTGACTTGGGAAAAAGCGCTCTTTGTTGCCTATGCGAAGGGATTTTGAGGAAATATAGCCGGGCTATATGACCAAAAAAAGGCATAATATGGGCGAAAAGCGCTGTTTTAGCCTGGACAGGCGTCGCTGTAACCTTACCACAACAAATCTGATCATCGGAAAGGGGGTTTCTTCACCAATAAATATTTATGGATATGAGTTTTGACACCAGGGACATCAGGAACGTTGTACTGCTCGGGCATTCGGGCTCGGGCAAGACCACATTTGCCGAAACGATGCTGTTTGAGGCGGGGGAGATTAGCCGCAGGGGCAGCGTAGAGGATGGAAATACGGTTTCGGACTATACCGACCTCGAGAAAGAGCGGGGAGGCTCTGTATTCAGCGCATTGATGCATGTCACATGGAGAGGCTCGAAAATCAATATTATTGACACGCCCGGCCTGGATGACTTTGTGGGCGAGGTGGTTTCTGCAATGAAGGTTGGCTCTACCGGGGTAATCGTGTTGAATGCCAGGAGTGGGGTAGAGGTCGGTACCGAGCTGGTTTGGGATTATCTGGATACCTTTAAGGCGCCTGCCATTTTTGTTATTAATCAAATGGATCACGAAAAGGCGGATTTTGAAAATACCCTTTCCCAGGCCACGGCACGCTTTGGGAGCCATGTCCTGCCTTTTCAGTACCCGCTCAATTCCGGCAGTGCGTTCAATACGATTATTGATGTACTCCGCATGGTGATGTACGTTTTTCCTGCCGGGGGCGGAAAGCCGGAGAAAAAAGAGATTCCGGCGACCGAGTCCGCACGGGCAAAGGAAATGCACAATGCGATCGTCGAGGCTGCTGCCGAAAACGACGAAGGTTTGATGGAGCTATATTTTGAAAAAGGGACGCTCAGCGAGGAAGAGCTTGCCCGCGGCTTGCGGATCGGAATTGCTAACCATCAGATATTTCCGGTTTTTTGTTGTTCCTCCACGAAAAATATGGGCAGTGGCCGCATCATGGGTTTTATAAACGACGTTTGCCCCACTCCGCTCGACCGTAAGCCCGCCCCACTGACGAATGGGGGCATGCTGAGCTGTGATAGTGGCGATGGGACCACCGTATTCATCTATAAAACGATTTCAGAGCCGAGGGTCGGCCTGGTCTCCTATTTTAAGGTTTATTCAGGTGTGCTCAGGCCGGGCGACGAGCTGATCAATGCCGCCAATCGCGGCTCGGAGCGCTTTGGCCAGGTTTTCATTGCAAATGGAAAAGACCGCATACAAGTGGATGAACTCCGGGCGGGCGATATCGGGGTGACGGTGAAGCTGAAAAATTCCCATACCAATAATACCCTCAACGCCAGGGGAACCGACCGGGCCCTCGAGCCGATGCACTTCCCGGAAACCCGGGTGACGGTCGCCATCGAGCAGCAGAACAAGGCGGATATGGAAAAACTCATGAAAGCCCTGCATACCCTCAATGAGGAGGACCCCACCCTTATCGTCGAACAATCTGCTGCGGCGCGGCAAATATGGCTGCATGGCCAGGGGGAGCTGCACCTCGACCTCGTCAAGCACCGGGTAGAAATGCTGTACGGGGTCTCTATGGGCTTTATCCCGCCGAGGATCGTTTACCGGGAGACAATCACCAAAGCTGCCAATACACAGTACCGGCACAAAAAACAGACTGGAGGCGCCGGGCAGTTTGCGGAAGTACACATGCGTCTTGAGCCCTTTCACGAGGGCATGCCGGACCCTTCCGGCCTCACGGTGCGCCAGAAAGAAGTAGAAGACCTGCCCTGGGGCGGAAAACTTGCTTTTTTCTGGTGTATCGTTGGCGGGTCTATTGATGCCAAATTTTCGAATGCGATCAAAAAAGGGATTTTACAGAAAATGGAGCGGGGCCCGCTCACCGGCTCATACTGCCAGGACCTCCGGGTAAGTATTTATGATGGCAAAATGCACCCGGTAGATTCCAACGACCAGGCTTTTATGACAGCTTCTTCGATGGCATTCCGGCAGGCATTCCGCGAGGCCTCCCCACAGGTCATGGAGCCGATTATGAACCTCGAAATCCTCTGTCCGGATGAGGCTACCGGAGACATCATGGGCGACCTCCAAACACGCCGGGCAATGATTATGGGCATGGATTCCGATGGGCACTTTCAGAAAATTATCGCAAGGGCGCCCCAGGCAGAGTTGTATCTGTATTCCAGCACGCTGCGCTCAATTTCCCAGGGAAGGGCCCACTTCCATCAGGAATTTGCCGATTTCAACCCCGTGCCTTCTGAAGTGCAACAGAAATTGATCGACGGCCATCACGATGAGTCAGAAGATTGAGGACAGATCAATTGCCGGGAGCTGCTGAGGCAAATGTCAGAGGTTGTGTAAAAAGGTTGGAGTTGTGTAAAAAGGTTTTTTACGGCGCTTCGCGCCAAACAATCTTTTGAGCGACACATCATTTTTGAAATTTCGCGAAGCGAAATTTCAAAAATGATGTGTCGCTCAATATAATATTCTGCCGCCGCAGGCGGCGAAAACCTTTTCACACAACCCCGCACTTTTCGCACAACCCCACTATGTAGGAGCCGTCATTGCCGGTTCATCAATTGCATTCGGAATGCCCGCAGCTTTTACAGATCAGGCAGCCTTCCTTATAGAGGAGCCCATCGGGGTCGCCGCAATCGGGGCAGGCTGCTTTGGTGGCTTTTGTACCATCGGGGATAAAGCGCTTTAATGCCCTGACGACACCGTTTTTCCAGGTATTGATATAATCCTGTTCGGCATTGAGGCCTTCGACCAGTTCCACGACGTGTTCGAGGGGCATACCGTGGCGCAGGACGCCAGAGATGAGCTTGGCATAATTCCAGTACTCCTTGTTGAAGGAGCGGGAGAGGCCTTCTATAGTGATGCGGTACCCGTCGCGGTCCATAAACTGGAAGTCATAGCGGTTTTTACCATTCTCGTCCTTTGCTTTGATAATCCAGCCATTCTGAACATAGTCGGGGAGCCGGAACGTATCCACGGCCGCACCGGTGAAGATTTCGTAGGGGCGGTTCTGGTAGAGTCCGAGCACGGCGATCCAGGGTTTGTCGGCATTCATAAAGCGCACGATTTTTCCTTCCAGGCGTTCCGGGCGCACGGGGGCGCCGGTTTCGTGGAAATGTCCGTTTTGCTCGGCTTTTGGCTTGATTTTCTTCTCTTTGTCTTCTGCGATAAGTACGCCGGAGCGGGACCCGTCCCGGTAGATGGTACATCCTTTACAGCCGACTTCCCAGGCCGTCTGATAAATTTTCTTGACCATATCTACCGAAGTATCCTGCGGGACGTTGACGGTGACGCTGATGGAGTGGTCCACCCATTTTTGGATGGAGCCCTGCATTTTTACTTTCTGCACCCAGTCCACGTCGTTGGCAGTTGCTTTGAAGTAAGGCGATTTTTCGATAATTTTTTGCAATTCCTCCAAAGGGAGCTTGGTGACTTCTGCTACGTTATAATTGTTGATGCGCAGCCAATCGCTGAATTTATGGTGGAACACGTGGTATTCCTCCCAGTGGTCGCCGACTTCGTCCACAAAAGAGACTTTGACATCCTTATCGTTGGGGTTGACCTTTCTTCTCCGCTTGTAGCTGATCAGGAAAACCGGTTCGATCCCGGAGGTAGTCTGGGACATCAGGCTGGTTGTGCCGGTGGGGGCAATCGTCAGCAGGGCGATGTTCCGGCGGCCGTACTTTGCCATATCCTCGTATAAGGCGGGGTCAGCTTCCCGCAGCCGGTTGATGAACGGGTTACTTTTCTCCCGATCGGCATCGTAGATGAGGAATGCGCCGCGTTCGCGCGCCATATCCACAGACGAGCGGTAGGCATTGATGGCGAGGTTTTTGTGCACTTCGGTAGTGAAAGCGATGGCTTTATCGCTGCCGTACTGGATACCCAGGGCGGCGAGCATATCGCCTTCGGCAGTGATGCCCACGCCGGTGCGGCGTCCTTCCAGACAAGTTTTGCGGACTTTTTTCCAGAGTTGCAGTTCTACCGCTTTAATGGTATCGGCTTCCGGGTCATCGGCGATTTTTTCGATGATGCGCTCGATTTTTTCCAATTCCATATCAATGATATCGTCCATGATGCGCTGGGCATATTGAACGTGGCGTGCGAACTTTTCGAAGTTGAAAGCCGCCTGTGGCGTGAAGGGGTTTTCGACATAGCTGTACAGGTTGATTGCCAGCAGCCTGCAACTGTCGTAAGGGCAGAGAGGGATTTCGCCGCAGGGGTTTGTGGAAATAGTGCGATATCCCAGGTCGGCGTAGCAATCGGGCACAGATTCCCGGATTACCGTATCCCAGAAGAGTACGCCGGGCTCGGCGGATTTCCAGGCGTTGTAGATAATTTTGCTCCATAATTCGGCGGCGTCCACATCTTTCGTCATTACGGGGTCCGGGGAATCAACGGGGAATTGCTGGCGGTATTTTTTTCCGGCAAGGGCGGCTTTCATGAAGGCATCGTCTATGCGTACAGAGACGTTTGCGCCCGTCACCTTGCCCTGCTCCAGCTTGGCATCAATAAACGTCTCGGCATCCGGGTGTTTGATAGATACCGTGAGCATGAGGGCCCCGCGGCGGCCGTCCTGGGCCACCTCGCGCGTGGAGTTGGAATAACGTTCCATGAACGGCACGATACCGGTTGAGGTGAGCGCGGAGTTCATCACCGGTGTCCCTTTGGGACGGATATGGGAGAGGTCATGGCCAACGCCGCCCCGCCGCTTCATCAATTGTACCTGCTCTTCGTCCGTGCGGATAATCCCGCCATAAGAATCCGCATTGTTGCCGATGACGAAACAGTTGGAAAGGGAAGATACCTGGTAGTTGTTGCCGATACCCGCCATTGGGCTTCCCTGCGGGATGATATACTGGAAATTGCGCAGAAGCGCATAAGCGTCTGCTTCGGAAAGCGGGTTGGGGTATTTCGCTTCGATGCGCGCGATCTCTTTGGCGATCCTGCGGTGCATATCGTCTGGGGAACGCTCGTAAATATGGCCGAAGGAGTCCTTGAGCGCATATTTATTTACCCAGACATTGGCCGCCAGCTCGTCTCCTTCAAAATATTCCGTAGCAGCTTTGAAAGCTTCCTCGTAACTGTAGGTCTTTGACCCGCTTTTGGCAGGCTGCCGGGCTTTCAGCGTGTGGTTCATAGTAATGAAAAGTTTTAAAAGTAAGCAATGAGGTTATTCTTAATGATCCGTCAGACGTAGTTTTCCGCTGTGCGATTCAAAGCTACAAGGTATTTGCTAATTCTGAAAAGTCAAAATCCAGCACGACAAAGTTACTCACACCATGTGGATAACTTTGTAAGATTTTCCCCGCAAAAACATGAAGGATGAAAGTTTAAATTTTATGTAATTGATTTTCAAAATTTTATTTCTTTTTATAAAATTAAATTAAACTGAAAAGCAAAAAGAGTAAAAAATTGAAAATGTGGATAATTAAATTATAAATGTGGAAAACTATTTTTTTGGATTTCTTTATAAACGGGAAAACAGAGGAAAAACGCATAATGGCCGGAAAAAATTTGCCTTTGGGCAAATTTTTGGCCGGGAGAACCAAAGCAAAACAATATGTTTCAAAGATAAGCAAAAAAGGCGGGCCGGTCAAGGGAAAAATGCGTTGGACTTGTTGCGACGGGTCAGCGTGGGTGTAAAACAGGCCTTTCAAGCCAGTGAAAATCCCGTCGCAACAAGTCTGTTCAGAGTGGTATAGCAAGAACGCATACTTGCGGATAGGTAGGTGGCAGTCCCGGTGAAGCGTACAGGTGCGCTGACGGGTTTTTACTTATTTTTCGGGGCGCCGGCGGTCGTATCTTTTTGCTCGTTGAGTTTTTCGAGTACGGCGCCGGTAACGTCGAGGGCGTCATTGACCATCAGTACGCCTGTACCCGGGCCATAGCTAAGGATAAAGTCATAGCCTTTCTCCCCGCGCAGTTCGGTGAGGATATCCTTGATTTGTTTTTCGAGTACCTCGAGGATTTTCTGGCGTTCTTCCATGAGTTGTTTGCCAACTTTTTCCTGTTCCGCGGCGAGGCTTTGCTGCTTGAGCATAAGGCGTTGTTCTTCTTGCTGGACTTGGTTGGGGGTCAGTAAGCCCTGCTGGACTTTTTGCTGGGTCTGCAGGAAGTCCCTTTCCAGGGATTTGCTCCTGGAAACGAGGGCTGCCTCGGCATCCTGGCCCTTTTTGTCGAGTTCTTTAACTTTTGCCTGGTAATCGTTGAAATTTTTGAGCAGACTGTCGGAATTGACATAGACGATATTCGGCACACCACTGCTGCCTTGTTCGGTCTTTACTTTGGAAGTGGTGGGCGCCTGGCCGCCTTTTTCTTTGAGGTGGGCGCTGAGCAGATAGCCTGTGACAACAAACAATACCGCGTTGAGGATAAGGGAAAGGTTGGTTTTCATGCGTGCATTTATAATTAAGGTGAAGGTTCGTGAAGTGGCACTTTGCCACCATAGCTACAAATTTAGTAATTTGTGTGCGAAAACCTGAAGTAATGGCAGATTCATCAAATTTTCCCCCAGGCCTGAAGCGGTCTGCTGCCATGGTAGTGCTGAAGCACCAGGAGCATTTCCTGCTGCTGCGCAGGGCCAAGCCTCCTTTTGCAGGGCATTATCTTCCTGTTGGCGGAAAATTAGAACCATTCGAAGACCCCTACAGCGCGGCGCTTCGGGAACTGAAGGAAGAAACGGGACTATGCCTGGAGTACTTGCATTTCGGGGGCATACTGACAGAGACCTCGCCAACTGCGTACAACTGGCAGAGCCATATTTACTGGGCAGAGATCGGATGGATCGCCCCGCCCGCCTGTCCGGAAGGCGTTTTGGAATGGATATCCTTCGACCGGCTCGGGCACATCCCCACTCCGCCGACGGATCTGCTGATCTACCAATACCTTCGTGCAGGCAAGCCTTTTGTGTTCAACGCCCTATATGATGCCTCCATGTGCATGCGCTGTATGTCCGAGGAAATCGAGGGAATAGAAGTTTGGTGAGGCTTCTTTTTCTTGGCCGCTTCATTCTCGGGGATATCGAAAGGGGTTAGGTTGCGCCCAGATGTGCTAAGTAAGCGGATGCGACATCTTTAATCGTTTTTTCAATCGGGGTATATTCGAATTCCAGTAGGTTTTTGGACTTTGTGTTGTCATAAAAAAATTCGAGGGAAGATTGGCGTACCGTTTCTGCGGTGATGAAGCGGCGTTCACTGCTCCAGAGGCCCTTCAGCTGGCCGTAGCGCATGGCCAGGTGCTGCAGTATCGGGGAAAGCCGGAATCTCGGGGCCTTGCGCCCCAGGGCCGCACTTACTTGCCGGAAAAATTCTTTGTAGGTCAAATGCCCGGCGGATGCGATCAACCGCTCTCCTGCTATCGGGCTTTCCATCATTATCCGCATCATCCTGGCGACGTCCCTCGCGTCAACGAGGGCAGTCGCTCCGATAGGGTAGAAGGGGAAACCTTCGTACAACAACGGGAAGAACCTTGCCGGCCCGTCCGTCCACCGACCACAGCCGAGGATAACCGAAGGGTTAATAATGACCGCGTTCAGCCCTTCTTCAATGCCGCGCCATACTTCCTGTTCCCCCAAAAATTTACTTGTGCCGTATCTGGTATTGAAACGGCTGCGTTCCCATTTACTGGTTTCGGAGATGGTTTGACCTGGTTTTGTCCTGCCCAGTGCAGCGACAGAGCTGACGTGGAGCAATTTTCCGATACCCAGGAAGAGGCAAAGGTTGACGATGTTGGCTGTGCCGGTGATATTGATTTCCCGCAATGAAGCGGCATCCCTCGGATCAAAAGAGACCAGGCCCGCACAGTGGAAAACCCAATCTACGCCTTGCATAGCATCCTCAAGTGCGGGAAGGTCGAGGATGTCGGCTTCCACCCAGGTAACGCTGCCTGCAAATCTGCTTTCCGGAAGCAGCCCCTTTTCGGCAGGCCGTCTTAGCGCACGGATATGCCTGTAGCCCTGATCCAACAGGTGTCCAAGGAGGTGGGTGCCCAGCAGTCCGGCGCCACCAGTTACGAGGATCTTTTTTCCGGTATGCGGATTTTGCACTTTAGGCGAGGTTCATTTGAGTTCCAGGGTGTATTTTGCTACCGCCTTGATCTTGTCCGGCGTAAGCAGGGCCTTGAAGCCGGTCATGGTATTGCGCCCATTGGTGATGACCTTGATCCGCTCGTCCAGGGGGAGCTTGGACTTGGTCAGGTTGGCCGCCCCACTGGCGCCCATATCGCCATAAAGGCCATGGCAGGTGACGCAGTAGGTCTTATAAATTTTCTCCCCATCGGGTTTGGGGTTGGAAGCATCTGTCGGGGCACCGGTATCAGGGGAAAAGGCAGTCGCCCCTAAAACGAACAGGGCAATGGACAGAAATATCAGTAGCTGCTTCATGCGTTGTGTTTTTATGTGCAAAAATAGTGAAAAAACCGTGTAAAGCGTCCTTTTTTAGCAAGGCCCCTGTCATAGAGGATGTCAGAATCTGTTGGGGTTGTATGCAGGGCTCCCCGGGATCTGCTTTTGAGATGAGGATGGCCAGACTGGAAGAAAAAAAAAGTGTTTTGTCTATTTTTTTTGTGTGCACGACGATAAAAAAGCTAAATTACCCTATTAAAAATCATTTTTTATGAGTGAACCAAGAATGCAGCGTCCTGCCCAGGGGCGGATGATCACTACGCTTGTGCTGATATTTGTCGGGATTATCATCGTCCTGATTTTCTCCAATGCCACGTTTCTGACGATTGACGCCGGCAACAAGGGGGTATTATTTCGGCGTTTTACCGGGGGGTTGGACAAAAAGAACATCTACCAGCCTGGTTTCCACATGCTCGCACCGTGGAACACCATGTACGTGTACGACGTGCGGGAGAAGCAAATCGAAGAGGAAATGGAAGTATTGTCGAGCAACGGCCTGAACATCCAGGTGGACGTAACGGTGCGGGTCAATCCTCGTTTTGACAAGATCGGCTTCCTTCACGAAAGCTTTGGCCAGGATTACCTCAACTCCCTGGTCAGGCCCGAAATCAGGTCTTCCGTTCGGAAAATTATCGGTCGCTTTACACCGGAGGAGCTGTATTCCACACGCCGGGACGAAGTACAGCAGATGATCCAGAAAGACCTGCAGGCAACGCTGGAACGAAATTTTATTGACCTGCGCGCTACCCTGATCCGCGGGATCAGCCTCCCGGACAAAGTGCGTATGGCGATAGAAGAAAAAATCGAGGCCGAGCAGAGCGCCCTAAAATATGAATATATCCTTCAGCAGGAACGCAAAGAAGCCGAGCGCCGGATTATCGAAGCCGAGGCCAAGGCAAAAGCGAATTCCATCCTGAGTGCGAGCCTTTCAGATAAGATCCTGAAAGATAAAGGGATAGAAGCAACGCTCCAGTTGGCAAATTCGCCCAATTCCAAGGTCATAATCGTCGGCTCCGGAACGGACGGCCTGCCGCTGATCCTGGGGGGCAATCAATAGATTTGTTGCGATGGGTTATCGCGCTGGGAAAATGAGCTATTTTTGGTCCACGAGAAGGCTTTTTGAGGGAGCATGGCCCCGCTGCGTGACCGAAAAAAGGCGCAGGGTGGGCGAAAAATAGCCATTTTCTAACCCGTGAGAATCCCATCGCAACATGTCTAACAGGCTTTTTGTATCGGGCAGGTGGTGTACAAAATATGCGCTACCTTCAACCCGTGATGGTTTCGTCGCATCAGGACTAAATAAAGGTATATGCACCAAACAGATATTTGCATCCTCGGCGCGGGGCCAGGGGGTGCAGGGACGGCCCTGCGCCTTAGTTATCTGGGTATTCCATGTATTCTGCTGGATAAGGCGGTATTCCCCAGGGACAAGATTTGCGGCGATGCAATTAGTGGCAAGGTAACTACATTGCTAAACCGCCTGGATCCCGAAATTCTAAAGCGTTTTCTCAGCCACCATATCCAGCAGGATATTTGGGGTATCCGGTTCTATGCACCAAATAACAAAGCGGTCGAAGTCCCGTTTCAGTTTACCGGAAAAAGGGAAGTGGCCTTTGCCCCGGGCTATGTGAGTAAGCGGGTGGATTTTGACCATTTCCTGGTGGAAGAAGTCAGGCGAAGGGAAAATATCCTTTTCTGGGAGGGCACGGCATGCCTGGGCTATAAAAAAACTGCCCGGGGCTTCCTCCTCGAGACAGACGCAGGCCCCATCGAGACCCGCCTGCTGATCGCAGCAGATGGCGCACATTCAGCTTTCAGCCGGCAATACGCAGGGCTTGCAAAGGATTCCGGGCACCACGCAGGCGCCGTACGCGCTTATTATCGAAACGTACAGGGCTTCGAAGGGGAGGGTGCAATCGAAATGCACTTTCTGAAGTCCCTCTGCCCCGGTTACTTCTGGATGTTCCCCTTGCCCGGAGGCTGGGCAAATGTGGGGGTCGGAATGCGTACCGATGTGGTGAAAAATAAAAAACTTAACCTGGCCAAAGTACTGGAAGAAATCGTGGCACACCATCCTACGATCGGCCCACGGTTCAAAGGTGCCGAAAGAGTAGGGGAGATTCGCGGTTATGGTTTGCCTTTAGGCTCTAAGGTCCGTCCAATTTCCGGGGATCATTATATGCTTGTAGGCGATGCAGGCCATTTGATTGACCCCCTTACCGGAGAGGGTATAGGCAATGCAGTCTATAGCGGGTTCATCGCTGCAGAACAGGCGGCGCAATGCCTTGCCCGGCAAAAATTTGACGCGGCGTTCTTAAAGGCTTATGATGTGCGCGTACAGCGGGTCCTCGGCTCGGAGATGCAACTAAGCTATCGTATGCAAAAAGCTGGGGCATATCCGGTCCTGCTTAATTTTCTGGCTTTTGTTATTTCGGGAAACCAGAAAGTCATTGATTATTTTTCAGGTATGTACACC
>JBMOJO010000376.1:0-2903 GCA_049315745.1 Saprospiraceae bacterium
TGCGAAAAAGAGGAACCCTCGGTAGAAAACGACAAAAATCAGATCTTATCATTTTCCTTCAACGAACTCCCCGTACCGATCAGGGCCGATGTGGACACTGCCCTGCGCCTGATTACCGCCCGCGTTCCGGCCCAGCTTGACCTCACAAAGCTCGTTCCTACCATTGAAGTCTCCCCGAATGCGACGATAAGTCCAAGATCAGGGGTGCCGACGGATTTTTCAAAAGAAACGATTTATAAGGTTTTTTCCAAAAGCGGACGCATTGCCAACTATTTTGTCCAGCTCACCAAGGTGGACGACCTCAATTCCATTTCCTCGTTCACCTTGCCCGATTTGTTCCAGACCGGGCAGATTTCCGGTACGACCATTTCGTTCCGATTGCCTTTCGGCACAGACCTCTCGGCCGTTAAGGTGCAATTTGACAAGCCTAAAGACTCCACCACGCCATTTAACCCTGGGGATATCGTTAACCTGGCCAACACCCGGCAGTTTACAGTAACCTCCGCCTTCGGAACACCGAAAACCTATACGATAGACATTACCATCGAACCCCAGGAAACCGGCATACGGGGCGTTTGGCTTACAAATGTAGCCAGTGATGTCCTTACGAGCAGAAAGAAAATCGCCGATGCGATGCAGCTTTTGAGCGATCTGAATTTTAATACCGTTTTCGTGGTGACCTGGAATAAAACCGCAACGCCATATTACAGCAAAGTACTCGAGGAGGCTATCGCCCCGTTGAATGATCCCAATATTCAAACCCACTTCTACAATGATGGCCGGGATATCCTTAAAGAAGTCATAGAGGAGGCCCACGCACGCGGGTTAAAAGTAATTGCCTGGTTTGAGTACGGTTTTGCCGCACAATACGGGAGCGCAAACGGTGGGCGAAATGCGGTCTTGCAAGCCCACCCAGAATGGGAAAGCCGCGATCAAAATGGAAAAATCGCCAATAAAAACGATTTCTACTGGATGAATGCCTTCCACCCGGATGTCCAGAAGTTTATGACCGACCTGGTATTGGAGGTGGTCAAAAATTATGATATTGACGGCATCCAGGGCGACGACCGCCTTCCTGCCGTTTCCTCTTCCTCTGGCTATGACGACTATACGGTCAACTTATACAAATCACAGCACAATGGGCAGGCCCCTCCGGTTGGGGAGCAAAACCAGTCTTGGGTTCAGTGGCGGTCCAATATCCTCAACGCTTATGCTGTGGACTTGTACCGCAAGGTAAAGGCGGTTAAACCCAACTGCCTGGTAACCTACTCCCCCAGCCCTTATTCTTTTAGCTTTTTCAACTATTGCCAGGATTGGCCGGCCTGGGTCAGGGATAATGTTGTAGAAGCGGTATCCCCGCAATTATACCGAAGGGACGACCAGGGCATATCGGTTTATCAGTCCCTGCTCAGCACTAACCTCAACCATGCCCAGAACAAAACGAAGATTTTCTTCCCCGGGGTATTGCTCATGCTCGGCAGCTACCTGCCTTCCGACGACTTCCTGGTGCAGATGATCCGGGCCAACCGTGCCAGAGGGGTTACCGGAGAAGTCTATTTCTTTTATGAAGGCGTACCACGCAAGCAGAAGGTCTTTAAGGCCATGTACCCTGGAAAGGCTAAATTTCCGTCATGAAACGATTCCTCTTCCTGCTGGGTGTATTTGGTTTATGGGCCGTATCGTTTCGAAAGGAACCGCCTGACCTGCAAGGAGAACCTATGTCGGGTGTTTGGATCGCCGCCCCTCAGCACAACACGATATTGCATAGCCGCAGGGAGACTGACCGACAACTGGCAAAACTCCGAAAAATGGGCGTTAATACCCTTTTTCTGTGCGCATGGGCGGATAATAAGACCGCCTTTAAAAGTAAGGTATTACTGGAAAACTCCAACTATAAAAGTCTGGAAGACACCTGGATGTTCAGTCCTTATGTAACTCAGAACAGCAATGATGATCCGGTGGCGTATCTGATCAAACAGGCGCACAAAAACCAGATGAAGGTGGTATTTTGGTTTGAATACGGGTTTATGGCCCAGTGGGGCAAGGAGCCAACCCCGGACCAACACCCCGTCCTCGCAGCAAAACCTCACTGGGCAAGCCAGGGTAACAATGGGAAAACTGCAAATTATAACGGTTCCGATTATTATCTCAATGCCTACCACCCGGAAGTGCAGCAATTCCTGCTCGACCTCATCGCCGAATCCATGGAATTGTACCCGGAAGTGGACGGTATCCAGGGCGATGACCGTCTTCCTGCAAGCCCGGCTAATAGTGGATATGATGACTATACTACAAATTTGTACCGCAAGTCTTTCAACGGTCAGGATCCTCCTGCAGATTTTCGCGATCCGGAATGGTTCAAATGGAGGGTGGGGCTTCTGAACGAGTTTGCCATCCGGATGTATGAGATGGTCAAGTCGAAAAATAAAGACTACCTCATGGCCTTTTCCCCCAACCCCTACCCCTGGTGTCTGGAAAACCTCATGCAGGACTGGCCGACCTGGGTCGAACAAGGGCTGGTGGATATGCTCAACGTGCAATGTTACCGCACGAACCTCAACAGTTATGCCGCTACCGCTGCTTCCGCGTTTGAGTATGCCGCTGCTTCCGGCCTGGATAAAGCAAAATTTGCCCCGGGGATAATCCTCGGCATCGCTTCCAAAAAAATGGTCACTTCGGCCACCCTGGACAGTATCCTCCAGTATAATACCCAACAGGGCTTCGGTGGACAAAGCTATTTCTACGTGAAATGGCTTACCCAGGACCAGGAATTCCAGGAAACCGTCAGGAAAAATTAGAAAATGAGGCTGCTGTCTCATAATCTTCTGCCGCCTACGGCGGCGGAAGATTATATTGAAACCGCGCTTGATTCATTGATTTTGCGAAGCAAAATCAATGAATCA
>JBMOJO010000377.1:0-2896 GCA_049315745.1 Saprospiraceae bacterium
GATAAAGGGTTCGATGTGGTGATCGGGAATCCGCCTTATGTGCAGATGCAGAAAATCCCAGAGCAAAAGAAACGGGAGTTATATAGTCAAAATTTCACTACTTATGAAGGAAGCGGTGATCTCTATCAATTATTTTATGAAAGGGGTATCAACATTTTAAAGCAGTTGGGCACTATTTCTTTTATCACCTCAAATAAATGGATGCGAACGAATTACGGCGTTGGCACACGCAAATTCTTTGCTCAAAATACCTCGCCAATAGCTATCGTAGATTTCGGAATGGCTCTGATTTTTGACACAGCAACGATACTAACGAATATTTTTATTGGCAGGAAAAGCCGGGCTGGGAAGCAAATTCCCATTTGCAGAATTGAAAACGATTTTAAAAACCCGGTACAGCTTTTTCAATACGTTCAGCAAAAAACTATCCTTATTGAGAATCCCGGCGAAAACGCTTGGGTTGCCTACTCCAAAGAAGAATATGAACTCATAAAGAAAATTGAAAGGCAAGGGGTACAACTGAAAGATTGGAGCATAAAAATTAACAGAGGTGTCTTAACTGGATGTAACCAAGCCTTCATTATTAATCAGAAAACAAAAGATGCTATTATTGAGGAAGACCCTAAAAGCGCAGAAATAATAAGACCTATTTTAAGAGGGGAAGATATAAAAGCTTATATTCCTGAGTTTGCGGATTTGTTTTTGATAGCAACTTTCCCTTCGGTAAATATAAATATTGATGATTATTTCGGTATAAAAAAGCACCTTTTGAAATTCAGGGAACAAATTGAACCTAAGCCTAAGAGCTTCAAGGGGGATAAGTGGAATGGCAGAAAATATGGAGCTTACAAATGGTTCGAAACACAAGATTCCATTACATATCACCAAGATTTTTCTAAACCCAAAATTATTTACCCAAATATGACCAAATTTCTGCCATTTGTGTATGATGAAACTGGAATTCTAACAAATCAAAAATGTTTTATTCTAAATGGTGAAAACCTGAAATATTTAACTGGTGTATTAAATTCATCACTCTGGAAATTCGCCTTTAAAAACCGATTTCCTGAATTACTGGGTCAAACTTTTGAACTAAGTAAAGTCTTCTTCGATAAAATTCCTATTAAGAAACCTATCAAGAATCATGAACACCAGATCGAAAAACTCGTAGATGAGATCCTGAAAAAGAAGAAGAGCAAGCAGGATACCACCGCTTTAGAAAAAGAAATTGACATTTTGGTGTATAAGCTCTACGAGCTCACCTACGACGAAGTGAAGATCATTGACAAAGATTTTTGGCTGAGCGAGAAGGAGTATGACAGAGTAGAAATGGGATAAATATAGGCGTGAACTTGGCAGGAGTTGTGTACACAATCTTTTTGTGGCGCTTCGCACCAAATAAAAGTTTGAGACCGACGTGTTTTTCATGATTTTGCGAAGCAAAATCATGAAAAACACGTCGGTCTCAAAATAAAATCCTGGCGTGTCTGATTTAAGCCGTGGGCCCACCTGAGCTTGAACCAAAAAAGTTTTCAGTAGCGATAAGCAAACGCATTAATATTCATACCTGCACCAACAGAGGCAAATAGCAATAAATCCCCGGGATGGAGTTCATGTCCGGGTATTTCTTTGCGGTAAACCATATCCAGGAGCGTAGGCACCGTTGCAACGGAGCTGTTGCCCAGATCGTGGATATTCATTGGCGCGACCATAGGGTCGAAATCCCTCGCACCATATAATTTGAAGAGGCGTTTTACGATGGCCTCGTCCATTTTTTCGTTAGCCTGGTGGATAAAGATTTTCTTTACTTCCCGGATATCGTCCACCCCGGCCAGGTCCAGGGTGTGCTTCATTGCCTCCGGAACATATTTCAGGGCGTATTCGTAGATTTTGCGGCCCTGCATTTTTATGTAGCGGTGGGGGTCGTCGGTCCCAGGTTTATAGGTGCGGTCCATATATAGGTAGAAGACATCTTCCTGGGCATGTGCCACCACTGCGGATGAGAGGATACCCCGCTTTTGGGGTTCTTCTACGTACTCCAGCACGACGGCACCGGCGCCATCGGAGAAGATCATGGCGTCGCGATCGTGCGGGTCCACGATCCGCGATAATGTTTCTGCGCCGATTACCAGCGCTTTTTTCGCCGTGCCTGCCTTAAAATATGCATCTGCCTGGATTACCCCCTGGATCCAGCCGGGGCATCCAAAAATAATATCATAGGGTACGCAATAGACATTTTTGATTTCCAATGCGTGTTTTACCCGGGAGGCAATGCTTGGCAACATATCCGACTGGAGCGTTCCCGAGAGGATATCGCCGAAATTTTGTGCGACGATAATCTGGTCCAGGCTTTCGGGGTCAATGCCGGCATCTTCGACCGCTCTTTTGGCAGCTATGGCCGCGATATCAGACGTCCTTTGGTTTTCGGATGCATATCGCCTCGCCCGGATCCCGGTGATGGCTTCCAGCTTGGAAACGATTTCCGTGGCAGGTGCCTGTATCTTTTCCTGGTTTTCCGAATAAAATTCGTGCCCGGTGAAATCCTCGTTAGTTACCTCGACGGGAGGGATATAGGAACCGATTCCGGTAATCAGGGTATTTAACATAATTTTTTATTTTTTTATCTGTTTGCCAAGGGTATCCGGGATTGCGTAGGGTACATTTCGCCGCCTGCGGCGGTAGAATATTATTTTGAAACCGACGTGTTTTTCATGATTTTGCGAAGCAAAATCATGAAAAACACGTCGGTTTCAAACTTTAATTTGGCGCGAAGCGCTAAGAAAAGACTTTCAGCTTACCCCTGGGCTACACCATAATAAGGGGAAAGGTAAGGCTGTCTCTGGTAATTCCCAAAATAAAAATGCCGGTAAACTACAATCTCCAAGCCGGAGCGGAT
>JBMOJO010000092.1:0-12962 GCA_049315745.1 Saprospiraceae bacterium
ACCCCTATATGCTCGCCAAGCTCGCCAGCGTAGAGATATGGGGCCGGCTTTTCGTTTACCGGCACACGATTGAAGCAGTAGAGGAAGAGGTGAGGCGTCATTCGAGGATGGATCTGCGGGCGATGTAGGAGCGGCATTTGTCTTTATGCTGTTGCCCTACCTGAAAGTTTATTACGATAATTCCACAAGTATATTTTTTTGAAAAAAGCGATTATTACCCAATCTAATTATATTCCCTGGAAAGGATATTTTGATAGTATTTCAGCTACTGACGTATTTGTAGTATATGACGATATGCAATATACCCGGAGGGACTGGCGCAACAGGAATTTGATCAAAACACCTTCAGGCGTTAAATGGCTTACGATACCGGTAGAGGTTAAAGGGAAGTATTTTCAAAAAATTAAGGATACGCGTATTGCAGATCCCGGATGGATAAAAAATCACTGGGAGGTCATCCGCCAAAACTACAAGGATGCGCCACACTTCAGGGAAATGTCCGCATGGATTGAACCCTTGTATATGGCGTGCACGTTTGAATTCCTCACGGAGGTGAACCTGTATTTTATTGAAGCAATCAATGAATTTTTAGGTATCCACACAACTATATGCTACTCTTCAGAATTTAAGCTGGAAGAAGAAAAAACAATGCGCCTGGTGGGTATTTGCAAGGATATCGGCGCAACGGATTATTATAGCGGCCTATCTGCAAAAGCTTATATGAACGAAGGACTGTTTGAGGAAAATAATATACGCCTTCATTACTGGGACTACTCGGGATACCGGCCATATCCTCAATTACATGGTGATTTTATTCATGAAGTCAGTATCCTCGACGTAATTTTCAACTGCGGGCACGAAACATCTTCGTTTATGAAGTTTTTACAAAAGACTTGATATATCGGGATGATAAAGGGTGGGCTTAGAGAGTCCATGCAGAATTTCTTGAAATATAGCGTTTATAACGAAAAATCAGTATTCAAAATGAAAAATGCTCAAACAGATATTTTATTAGAAGAATTACTGGGGATACCAATAGCACAAATCCGGGCTGCATCCGGATTTAAAGACCTTTCAACATGGGATTCGCTGACTTATGTGCGATTAGTCGTTGCAGTTCAGGAGCTAATCGGGGAGGATTTGACTGCTGAAGAGATAGAGCAGATTACTTCCTGCGAAGGTCTTGAGTCGGTTATTGCCAAAAGACAGCAAGGTAGCTGATGGTCGTCAGATTGTTACAATGCTGCTGTTATCGCTCGAAAGGAATATTTGAAATTTTTTGAACGGATATTATCATGAAAATTCTGATTACCGGTGTCGAAGGCCAGATTGGGAACAGCCTCCGGCAGGCAATGCTTGAAAAAGGGCACGAAGTATTTGGGATTGACCTGAAGGTCGCGGAGGGGCATGAAAACCCGGGTGAAGGAAAAGAGAGGATTTTTACCTGTGATTTGAGCGATTCAAATCAGGTATCAGGAGTGTTAGGGCGAATACACCAAGAAAACGGCCCTTTTGATTTGGTTCTTAATACGGCAGCTTATATATATAATTCCCCGGTCTTATCTATGCACAATGGAAAATTTCAGGTACATAGCTTTGGGGAATGGGACAAGGTACTGGGGGCGACATTGAGTTCGACATTTTACGTAAGTGCCATTTGCGCACAGGCGATGATTGCCCGTTCAAAAAAGGGCTGCATAATTAATTTCAGCTCCATCTGCGCCTCGGGTAATATTGGTCAAAGCGCATACTCCGCAGCTAAAGCAGGTATTAATGCGCTTACCCTGACAATGGCCAAGGAATTAAGCCCCTTGGGTATCCGGGTGGTCGCCATTGCTCCCGGCTATTTTGATACTGTATCAACCCATGCAGCGATGGATCAACATCGCTTGGAAGAAATCAGGAAGCGAATCCCTTTGAAACGTCTGGGGAAGATTGATGCGATCATACATGCTGTAAACTTTATTTGGGAGAACGAATATGTTAATGGGAAGGTCCTTGAAATAGATGGCGGCTTGACCCTGTAATTTAAATTTTTGATTGAACAATGTCCGGCCTTAATTTGACAGCACTTTGGGATGAGGTAGTGGTAAAGCACCGTGCACGCACGGCATTGCGTTTTACGGAAACATTGTCTTTTACTTATGAGGAACTGGATGGGGTCGCGAATCAAATTGCGGGTTTTTTATCCGACCAAGGTGTTTCAAAGGGGGATCGGGTGGCGATCTGTCTTGAAAAAAGTGTTTCTGCTTATGCAATAATTTTTGCTTGCTTAAAAATCGGTGCACCTTATGTTGCACTCGATCCGCGAAACCCCAGGGCCCGGCTTGCTGATATAATAGACCAATGTTGCCCGAGTATTTTGTTCAGGCAAGCAGATATGGAGCATTTCACGGATACACTGCCCTCATTTGTATGCCCGGACGGCGCTGCCTTACCCGGCTTTTGTACTGCTTACCCAAGAAATGCTTTCCGGCCGGTTTATGCACTAAACGGTTCGGAGCCTGCTTACCTGATGTTTACTTCCGGATCTACGGGATCTCCCAAGGGGGCGGTAATGAGTCGGGATAACCTGTTTCATTTTATTGACTGGACGCGTACAGCTTACGGATTTTTGCCGGAGGACGTCCATACCCACCTTAATCCACTGTATTTTGATAATACGGTTTTTGATATTTATTCGACCCTTTTTTCCGGAGGCAGCTTAGTCCCTTTTGATTTTAATACCCTTCAAAGCCCGGGAATCCTCGCAAAACGTATCCGTGAAATGGGTTGTTCGGTATGGTTTTCTGTTCCTACGCTGCTCATATTTCTCCAGGTAATGAAGGTAGTCAATGAGAACAACCTCGGCACACTGCGCAAGATTATTTTTGGCGGGGAGGGATATCCCAAGCCCAAGCTGAGAGCCCTGCGACAAGCTTTACCGGGCGCGCGTCTTTTCAACGTATATGGGCCTACGGAATGTACATGTATCTGCTCAAGCCGCGAGATTGAAGACTCGGATTTTACAGATCCCGAAGGTTTTCCGGCTTTAGGGGATATGACGCCAGTATTCAATTATTATATCCTGGACGGAGACAATCCGGCACCAAAAGGTGAAATTGGCGAGTTATGCCTGGGCGGTGTCTGTGTTGGGCTCGGTTATTGGAACAGAAAGGCGTTGACAGAAAAGGTCTTTGTGCAAAATCCTTTAAATACGGCATATTCAGAACGGATCTATCGAACAGGTGATCTGGTGCGTCTAAATCCGAAGGATGGACTTGTGTATTTTATGGGCCGTAAAGATTTCCAAATTAAGCATCAGGGCTATCGCATCGAACTTCAGGAAATTGAGACGGCCTTGAATGAGTATGATGCGGTTGACCAGGTCGGTGTAGTATATATAAAAAACCCGGACAAAGGCGGAGAGATTATTGCTTTCCTGGCACCATCGGGCCATTCAGCGGAGCTGGAAATCCGGGAATTTGCCCGGCAGCGTCTGCCGGCTTATATGATACCAAGCCGTTTTTGTTTTCTCGACTCCCTGCCCAAAAATGCAAATGGAAAAATTGATCGGAACCAACTCGTTAATATTGCTGCCGAAGGCAAATTATGAAAATTTCTGTTGTAACTACTTTATATAAATCGGCTGTCTATATCCCGGAATTTATACAGCGTATTGCAGATCAGGCAGAAATCCTGACCGATGATTACGAAATAATCATGGTAGATGACGGGTCACCGGATAATTCACTGGCAATTGCACTCGAGATTAAAGCGAAATTCCCTAAAATCAAATTGATTGAGTTGTCAAGGAACTTTGGGCACCATAAGGCAATGATGACCGGCCTTGATCATGCTTCCGGGGATTTTGTTTTTCTGATTGATAGTGATCTTGAGGAAGCACCTGAATTGTTGGGTGATTTTTATAAAAAAATGCAAGCTGAGAACTGGGATGTCGTTTACGGCTATCAGCAGAATCGGAGGGGAGGGGTCGTCAAGCGCAATTTGGGCGCATTGGGATGGAAGTTTATTCAATGGACTGTTCCGATTAGAATCCCGAATAATCAGTGTACTGTTCGGCTAATGCGCAGGGACTATGTACGTTCGCTGTGTCTCCATAAGGAGTATAAAACTGCCATTGGCGGCCTTTGGGTACTTACCGGATATCGCCAAACAGGTGTGGTAATTGATAAAAAGGAAAGGGGAATTTCTGCATATACTTTTTCGCATCGCCTGAATATGTTTTTTGAAAGCATCACTTCTTTCAGCGATGCTCCCCTTTATTTAACCCTTTACTTAGGGCTGTCTATTTTTATAGCTGCATGTGGGATTTCGCTTGGGCTTATTTACCGTAAACTCTCGGGTGCGGTATTAGAAGGCTGGATCTCCATTATGATATCTGTTTGGATGCTCGGCGGATTAATCCTTTTCTGTATCGGTTTGCTCGGATTATATATCGCTCGTATCTTTATTGAGACGAAGAACAGGCCATATACGATTATCAGGAAAATATATGAATGAAAAAAGAACGGTATGTCTCTGTATTGGTCCGCATTTTGGAGTTTTATTGCTTCAAAAAGTCCTGGGCAGAAAGGATTTGAGTATTGTTGTCGTGACGTACCGGTCAGAATATGATCAGTACTATGGCTATCAGGATGTCATCAATTTATGTGCAGATCATAATATCCCTTATTTAGATGTAAGCAAGTCAAGAAAAGGGATGTCCGAATATATTTTATCCCGGAAACCGGATTTGATTTTATGCGGTTATTTTGATAAAATCATTCCTGAAACTATTTATACATATCCGCGGTTGGGCTGCTATAATGTCCATCCCGGCTTATTACCAAAATATCGGGGCCCTTTTCCTACCGCATGGGCCTTGCTCAACGGAGAGCATACTATAGGGATTACCATTCATCACATTGACAAAGGGATTGACACAGGGGATGTTTACCGACAAATCAGCATTCCAATAAACGAGGATGACACAGGATATAGCTTGTACTTAAGGAGTATGGAAGTAGGGGCAGAAATGTACCTGCAGATGCTTTCGGAAGGAATTGACACTGCTGAAAAATTTCCAACAAAGGTACAGGAGGGCGTACAATCTTATTTTGGCATGATAGAATCCCATTATAAAATTGATTGGCGTCAAAGTAGCCGGACGATTGTTCAGTTGGTCAAGATACATGCCCAGCCTTACTTTCCTGCATTTGCATTTATCAAAAATAATTTGGTTTTGTTTAATCGTTGCAGGGAATATTCAGGTACAGATATACAATTGCAGGGTCCGGGAATTATCCGAAAAATTAATCAGGACGGAACTTTTATCGTTTCTTGTGGGGAAGGATTTCTGGAGGTTTTGGATTATAATCTGGCGATAAACAATGAAAACAGATTTGGCTTTATTCGGTTAAATGCGAAATTATTTTGAGTATGGATTCTAAAATAACAAAGGTAGTTATATATGGAATGGGGAGGGGGGCCGATGTGGCTTACAGATACCTTTCATCCGATACCCATGCGGAGATATGTGGGTTCACCGTAGATGCCGCTTTCCTAACGCAGGATAGCTTCCGCGGGAGGAAGGTCGTACCTTTTGAGCAAGTTGAATCTATTTATCCTCCCGACGAATATATGCTGTTTATCCCGATGGGATTTCAGCAGATGAATAAACTCCGGGAGCAGAAGTACCTGGCATCAAAAGAAAAGGGATATAAGTGTTTTAGTTATATCAGCAGTAAAGTGGTATCACATGACCAGATAAAATGTGGAGAGAACTGTTTTATATTGGAAAACAATACGATTAATTTCGATGTCGAGATTGGGAATAATGTTGTTATATGGTCTGCTTGCCAGATTGGAGATCTTGCCGTGATTGAAGATCATGTATGGATTTCCTCGCACGCGGTTTTAGCCGGTGAAGTTACAGTTGGGCGCAATAGTTTTTTGGGCGTCAACGCGACCATCTCCAATGACGTAAAGATTGGACAGGGCAGTTATATTGGTGCTAATGCGCTGATTACCAAAGATACAGAAACAAATAGTGTGCATGTCGTAGAGCATACCAGGAAGCTGCCGATAGACAGCAATACTTTCTATAAGATGATGCATAAATAATCGTGGCTATGGCATGGAAGAAATTAGGTCTTATTTTCGAACCGGGGCAATTCGATTGGATGCACACGCATGCACAAAATCCCTTACCGGAAATTTTAGATGAAAGACGGGTAAGGGTACATTTTGCGTGCAGGGATCAGCTGAACAGGGCACATGGAGGGTTCTGCGATATTGATTTTGAGGATCACTTCAAAGTCGTTCGCGTTTCTGATGTTCCGACACTCGGGTTAGGTTCTTTAGGTGCGTTTGACGATTGCGGGGTCATGCCAAGTGCATTAGTACAATACAATGATGCTACCTTTCTATATTACACCGGCTGGTCTAAAGCGGTTGAGGTACCCTTTTCTTTCCATATCGGGTTGGCAATATCCCGTGGGGGAGGTCCTTTTGAACGCCATTCTCTTGCCCCTGTGCTGGGGCGAAATCCTTTTGATCCCTACATCACCGGCGCACCTTATGTGCTGTATGAGCAAGGGAAATTTAAAATGTGGTATATCTCTGGAACTAAATGGGAAAAAGAAACCCCGGACGCAAAACCTAAGCACTATTATACAGTCAAATATGCCGAATCAGCTAACGGTATTGATTGGCAGTGCTCAAACCACCTTTGCATACCCTACGAGGGCGAAGACTATGCGATTGCCAGACCGGTAGTCTGGAAGGACCAGGATGGATATCAGATGTGGTTTACACATCGTGGGGGCACGCTCACTTATCGGATAGGTGCTGCATCTTCCCGGGATGGGCTGGATTGGACCCGCCATCCGAACAATTTGGATATTGATATTTCCCCATCAGGCTGGGATTCAGATATGGTTTGTTATGCGCATCCAATATTTTGGAAGGGAAAAACTTATATGCTGTACAACGGGAATAGCTATGGGGCAACAGGAATTGGCATAGCTGTACTCGAATAGGTTTTTAGAAATGGGGTTGGCTGCGCGAGAGCGTAGCCCTTTAGTCCTATAATCGTTGTATTGCAACTCATCTAATGTTGCTTTCATGTCTTTCCAACCAGTTATATGATATTTTTTGGTTCTGTCGGATAAGTCTAACAAATATCAATCAGCTCGCCTATGCACATCCCTTTCAATAAGCCATATTTAGTTGGCAATGAAATCCGCTATATAGAGGAGGCAGTCTATACCCATGCCAAGCTATCCGGTAATGGGAAATTTACCAACCTGTGTCAGGATTTTTTTTGCGAGCGCTATAAGTTTAAAAAGTGCCTTTTAACAACATCCTGTACCGATGCCCTGGAAATGGCAGCTTTGCTGATAGATATACAGCCGGGAGATGAGGTCATAATGCCTTCATTTACCTTCGTATCCACGGCTAATGCTTTCGTACTGCGGGGGGCAAAAATTGTGTTTGCTGACTCGCTTTCCGATCATCCGAATATAGATGCAGACCGTATTGAAGAACTGATTACTCCAAGGACGAGAGCCATTGTACCTGTTCACTATGCCGGGGTGGCCTGCGATATGCAAAAAATTATGGATCTGGCAGAGCGCTACGGTTTATACGTGATTGAGGATGCAGCACAGGCTATTGATAGCTACTATATTGGTAAAGACGGTAGAATGCGCGCTTTGGGAAGCATAGGTCATTTAGCTGCGTTTTCCTTCCATGAAACTAAGAATATTATCTCCGGGGAGGGTGGAATGTTGGTAATTAATGATGAGCAGTTTATCAAACGTGCAGAAATTATTTGGGAGAAAGGAACAAACCGTGCAGCTTTCTGGAGGGGCGAGGTAGATAAATACGGCTGGGTAGATGTGGGGTCCTCTTTTCTGCCTTCCGAAATAACCGCTGCATTTCTCTGGGCACAACTGGAGCATCTGGATGCCATACAAGATCGGCGGATCCGGCACTGGCAGGCATATTATGACGGATTAGCATATATGGAAACACAGCAAATTGCAAAAAGGCCTCGAATACCAGATTTTGCAACGAATAATGCACACATGTTTTACCTACTTTGTCGCGACGAAGGGTTGCGTTCCAGAATAATCGAGGTATTGAGGCGCCACGGAATCAATGCGGTATTCCACTACATCAGCCTGCATACAAGTAAATTTTATGGAGTTAAATACGATGGTGACAGTTTACCGAATTGCGATTATTATTCAGATGTTTTGGTGAGATTACCTATGTTTTATGATCTTGAGGCAGATAGCATTAAAAATATATGCAATTTAATCAATCAAATATAGCCAATATTAATGGAGATTATTGATGGTATAAAGGTTAATGCCCCAGAAAAAGCATTTGAGAATGACGGTTTTATGGAATCTGGATTCGAGCTTTTGTTTAAATCCGAGGAGCAAAGTTTTTGGTTTCGTACCAGAAATAAAATAATCTTGCACTTATATAAAAAGTTTGGCCCCAAGGTTGGGGCAAAGTTCCTTGAAATTGGTTGCGGCACTGGGTATGTGCTTAACGGATTCCGCAATACTTTTTCAGACCTTGAAATTACTGGAAGTGAAATTTTTTTGAACGGCCTTAAGTTGGCAAAAAAAAGGATGCCAGAGGCAAATTTCATCCAATTGGATGCTACGAATATCCCTTTTAGGGAAGTTTATGATGCAATAGGAGCATTTGATGTGATTGAGCATATAGATGACGATCAGCTAGTTCTTCAAAATTGTTATAAAGCTTTGAAATCAAAGGGATATTTGTTTATATCTGTTCCACAATATATGTTTATGTGGTCTTATTTGGATGAAATTTCTTACCATAAAAGGCGATATTCCAAAAATGAATTAATCCAAAAGGTTAGGGAGGCAGGCTTTGAAACTAAGTTCATAACCTCATTCATATTTGTTTTATTCCCTGCCATGGTATTGTCTAGATTAATAAAAGGCTCAGGAAAAAAAGAGAATACAAGCGAAGAGGTTTTGCCAGGAAAGGTATTAAATAGTATTTTTTACATCCTCACTCTATTTGATGTTTTTCTAGTTAAACTCGGAATTAGCTTACCGTGGGGGGGGAGTTTGATTTTAGTAGCCAGGAAACCTTGATCTCGGTGTTATTTTCCGATATAATCTGCGACCGAAACAACAAGTTATCTTATTTCTACGCCCAACGAATGCAAGGATTAGATGTGGTCTAAAATAGATTCTAAACAAATAGCTAAATATTGGTGTATTGGAGTTATTGGTTTGATGTTCTTGGCCTTCCTTTTACTCCTCTACAAATCGCGCATGCAGAGTGACGATCTGGGATTTATTGTATATATTGAACATCACAAGGGAATTTGGAATTTTTATCAGCTTTGCCGGGATACCTTTGAATCCAATATCTGGCAGTTACTTGTGATATTTCCCGGTGTTTATCTTGCAAAATATATCCCCCATTTTTATATATTTTTGGTTATATATTTACTGTTTGGTGCTTCACTTTATACTTTTTTTAAAAAACAGGCGGTTAATCAAAAGGTAGAACCAAGCTTATTTGAATTAATCTTACTGGCAATTTTTTTCCTTCTTTTTTTAGTATTTACCCTTTGGAATCGAGACACTTTCCAGAATGCCGTTTTTTGGCTGACAGGGGCATTATCCTGTATTTTGACACTGGCACTTATTATTTGGACTTTACAAGCGATAGACAGAAAACCATTTTTACTAAGTTTCATTCTGTTTATACTTGTTTCGAATACGAGAAGTAATTATATATTGATATTTGGGCTACTCATTATATTTTACCTGGCATTAAATTTTAAGAAAGAAAAAAAACATTTAAGGTACTGGATCCTGAATGCAGCAGCTTTCGCTATCGGTTTCGTATATTATATCAGCGGAGAAGGTTTGAAAAAGCGTTTATCGGCTGTTGGACATGATTCAACCAGGCAAACATCTGTTTTTCAGAGTATTGATATAGGTTCAGCTGTGTCAGGGATGCGACATTATTTTACCGAGCCAGGTTATTTCTTGCTTTTTACTTTGATATTATTTTGGATTTTTTCCCTGTATCCCCGCATAAGAAATATTTTTTTGTTCTCCATCGGTAATTTGCTCATGCTTGTTGGGGGGTTAACAATCGTACTATTTATCCACGAGTTTTTCATCAGCTGGCTGCTCAAAACCAATAATGGGTATGGCCGGATGTATCCTTTTCCACAGGCGATTTTTTTGTTTTTATGGATGAGTATTTGTGCATGGTTATTCGAGTTAGGTAAAAAAATCACCCTTAGATTTAATTTAATACCATTCAAAAATATAATAGTATTGATATCCGGTCCTTTTACTTTAGCAATTGTTGTTTATATTTTCAATCATAATCTAAGGAATGATATTTTTAAGGCAAATCGGCTTGCTTCAGAATACGATGCTCGATATGCAATAGTGGAAAAATATCGCGATTCGCTTGATATTCGCTGTATGGTATTTAATCGTTTTTCCAATTCAGGAATTATTGGGTTTCACGATATACCTACCACTTATGGCTGTGATTTTTATCGCAGTGAACGTTGGTTTTATGGTGGAATTTCAGATTATGACAATTGGGTCTTTCAAAAATACCTGAAAGTTCCTTTCAGGTTAGTTACGGTCGACAGGTTTGTTCACCTACCCCTTAATCAATCAGATATATTTTATGATATATATATCAAACAGAATCAAGAGTAACTGCTCTTGTTTGTAGGGTAACATCATAGGCTGGCTGCTTCAAAAAGTATTACTCCCTTTTTATATTTGTGAATATATCGCATTAAATGAATCTGGACACTTTCAATTACAACAAAAATTATCATTCTTATCTTTACTTATTTTTGGTAACTTTTTATTTGCTTCTCATATATTTTTCACCTTATATAATTTCTAATGATGGTCGTCATTATTTAGCTGCGGCGGAAGCATTAAAAAAATGTGGTATTTATAGTTCGTTAGGTTATTCTGGTGCTGTATTTACCCCCAGATTTATGGACGACTGGCCGCCGGTTTACTCGGGATCTGTAGCTGCAACGGCTGTATTGTTTGATACCCCCGTGGCCCACTCTGCCAAGCTGCTTGCATTGTTCATGTTGCTTTTGACGGCGGTGCTGGTATGGATAAATTTCAGAGACCGTGCGCCGATCTGGGCCTTGTGTGGGATGCTGGTTTTTGTCATCAATTCCGGCCTCTACGATTCCACCAATGCAGAGATTTTCTTTTTACCTGCCTTGCTGCTTATTTACTGGAAAAAAGATTTTTTTATCGCCCGGCCATTTATGCTGGGTCTGCTGGCGGGGGGCTTGTACCTTACCAAGTATTCGTTTTTATTCATTGCCCCGGCCTTTTTGCTGTATCTTTTTTTCAACAAGGAGGGGATCAGCACTTTCGGGGTCCCTTCACGGCAGGCCGTGGGTCTTTTCCTGAAACGGTCGGTATTGTATTTGGCCGGTTTTTTCCTGCCCTATATCTGGTGGCATTATCTGATTTATACACATACCGGAAAGTTATATCCCGGATTTTTGGATGCCGAACACACGGTGATGTGGTATCAGTACTTTCCGGATTTGATCATCACCTGGAATTTACTGCCCGAACGGTTCGAATCTATGGCGATTATTCCGGGGTTTTTGCTTCTCATGGGGATCGTACTGTTTATTTTTTACGACATATTTAAGTCGGCAAGCTATTTCAAAAAACTCTCTTTTTCGCAGCTCTTCTGGCATATCCCGATACTGGGTATGCTGTCCTTTTTTCTGCTGGAGGCGATCCTGTACGGCAACTCGACCAAGCGTTATCTGGAATTTTCAGACCTGCTCTTCTTTATGATTTTATGTACCGCTTTGCCTGCACTGCCCTGGGGCAAGGCATACCGATATCTTGCCTTTGGGTTCCTGCTGATCCAGGTCTTGTATTTTTTCAGGGTAAATATTCCCAGGCTGCCCGAGTTGTCCCTGGCGAATATGCGGGAAAATCCGGTGTACTACGATCTGAACCAACGACTTGCAAACGGGGAAATCGAGCGGCTCTATACCACAGACTTGAGTTTTGCTGGAGGGGTCGTAAACTTTGAATACTGGGATAAAGTAGAAAAGATTAGCGTTGAGGGGATAACCGACCCTGTAGCAAAAGGTTTTTTCCTGTTGCAAAGGCGGGATATGGAAAAAATCAGACTTGCCCCCCCGCAAGGGCGCGTGATTTTCATAGACCGCTGATGGGGGATTAATAAGACCAGCGCACTGAACAACAAACCATGCAACCATTATCGGCACTCACGGTGATTATTCCCTGTTATAACGAAGCGGAAAACATCCCGTATGTTTTTCCGGCGATCATCGCGTTCTGTGAAAAGCACCATTTCCAGTTAATCGCTGTGGACGACGGATCAGGGGATAGAACCCTGGCTGAACTGAAAAAACTTCGATCGGATCATTTCCGGGTTCTGCGCCATTCCCTGAACAGGGGGTACGGGGCGGCGATCAAGACGGGCATAAGGCACTGCCAGACCCCGCGCTGTATCACGATTGACGCGGATGGGCAGCACAGTCTCCCGGATATCCTGCGCTTGATGGAGGCGATGGACGGGGAACAAGCCGATTTGGTGGTCGGCAACCGGCAGGGTATGGGTTCTTCCCCTTTCCGCAACCTTGGGAAATGGATTATTTTGACCTTTACCAGGACTTTTTTCAAGCTTCCGATCGGCGACCTCAACAGCGGTATGAAGCTGTACAAGACCCGGATCGCCCAGTCTTTGATCCACTGGACACCCAATGGCATGGCCTTCTCGGATGTCGTTACCCTGGTGCATTTTCAGTTACGCTACAAAATCATCGAGCGGAATATTACGATCGTCCCCCGGGAGCGGGGTGCCAGTACGATCAACTGGCGGACCGCCGTTTATACGATTTCTGAAATTGCCTTCCTGGT
>JBMOJO010000093.1:0-12953 GCA_049315745.1 Saprospiraceae bacterium
GGAAAAAGATGTCTCCATCCAAATTTAATTTGGCGCGAAGCGCCAATAAAAACCTTTTTACACAACCCCTCAAAATATTATTCGGTGCGAAGTGCCTTGAAAAACCTTTTCACACAACCCCGCTCAAAAAAATATAACAAGGCTAAAGAAAAAAATATTTTCGCAGCAATTCCCCCCGGCTGCTGACCTGCAGTTTCCTGTACAGGTTTTTGACGTAATAGCGCACCCCGTCAACGCTCATGCCGATATGCCGGGCAATCGTGTTGTAATCATGGCCATCCTTGAGCATCTGCATAACCGATCGCTCCTTGTCGCTCAGCTTGTCCTTGAAAAAAGAAATGCCCAGGACCTTGCCCGGATCAAAATATTCGATGATTTTTTTTGCAATCGCAGGACTCAACAGTGCCCCGCCGCCCTGTAAGACATACAGGATTTTCCGCTCGATCTCTTCAGGAGGGTCTTCCTTTACCATATAACCCGTAGCACCATTGCGCAGCGCCTGAAAAACCGTGTCAGAATCGTCCATGAACGTGAACATCACGATTTCCGCATCCCTGACCCGCTTCCTGATTTTCGGAATACTTCGGATACTCGACTGGCCGTGCAACATCACATCCAGCAATACCAGATGTACTTGCATAAAATCCCGGTGAAACTTCAAGAACTTTTCCACTGTATCCAAGGCCAGGACACAATTTACCTGGGCCGAACGCTGAAAATAATCACCCATAAGCTGCAATACCTCCGGGTCGTCTTCAATGATGGCAATATTGTACCTCATTTATGCTGCTGTTTGGTTTTAGGTTTTCGCCATGGAACGCTGCCACAATCTAATACTTTCCTGCGAAATATCCGCCAAAGTGACCTATCCGCTTACGATTCCGGAAGCCCACACCGAAAAGCCGGCCTCTTCACCTCAAAAATTGCTCCTGACGACCACGCATGCAAACGCTTTCCATCCCTTTGGCGCTTTCCAAAAAAAAATGAGGGATAGCAATGCCTATCCCTCATTGAATAATCGCAGGTAAATTACCAGGGTTTAATTATTTTTGGCAATTTAGTCCTCAACGCCAATACTGGGGAAAGTCCTATCGCCCGATTTCCCCCCCCGCAAATTGTCAGCTCAGCCAGGAAGGGCCGCAACCTGCATCGTATATATATGTCCAAAATTACCTACTTTGCCTTTTAATTTGCCCTGCCGACTAAGAATATTGCTAAAAATACATTATCATGTAGTCGGCATAAAGTATGCCCGGCACTGCCGATATGAAATCATGCATAAAATCTTAATGCCAGGCCTGTACGGCAGGAAACCGACCGGATCATGCAGCGTAAAAAAGCAGCGTACGGTACGGACAAACCACAACTGTCCCCCTACGTGCAGCGCCCTGCCGCAATAAGCCTGTTAAACCAACCATATATGAACGCTGATCATGGGCCGCAGCCCGTTGCGGTAATTGGAGCGGGTACCTTCGGGACTGCCGTCGCGAACTTGTTGGCGATAAACGCCCCCGTGCTCTTGTACAGCCGCAATACGGCAATTGTGCAGCAAATCAATAGCACCAACCGGCTCCACGGGATCGGCCTTTCCCCGAAAATATCGGCAACCCACGATATCCGGGAAATTGCCGGGCGCTGCCGCTTGATCTTCCCGATCGTCCCCTCGGCGAGTTTCCGTGCGATGATGCAACGCCTCGGGCCCCACCTGCACCCCTACCATCTGCTTATCCATGGTACAAAAGGCTTTGACGTACAAGGTATAAGCGACGAAGAACTGGACCTTGGGCTGCTGCGGCCGGAACACCTCAGCACCATGAGCAAAGTAATCATCCAGGAAAGTTCGGTAATCCGGGTGGGATGCCTCTCCGGGCCCAACCTCGCCCGCGAAATCATGGAAGGACAGCCCACGGCAACGGTAGTAGGTACCGTCTTTAAAGAGGTGTTCCAAGAAGCCAAACGGGTGCTGGGCAGCGAACAGTTCCACGTTTTCGGCACCCCGGATATCCTGGGCGCCGAACTCGCAGGGGCGCTGAAAAATGTTATCGCCATCGGCTCGGGCATCCTGCGCGGCAAAGGGCTTGGCAAAAATATCCAGGCGATACTCATTACCCGTGGCCTACAGGAAATGATCTTCTTCGGAAAGGCTTTTGGCGCTACCAACGATGCCTTTTTCGGCACCGCCGGCATCGGCGACCTCGTCGCCACGGCCACCAGCAAACAAAGCCGGAATTTCTCTTTCGGCTACCGCGTAGGGAAAGGGGAAAATATCCAGGATATTCAGCAAAGTATGCCGGAAACGGCCGAAGGCGTGCGCACGCTCAAAATCACCTATCACCTTTCCAACTATTTCAAACTCAAAGTCCCCATCACCCGCATGCTCTATAAAGTCGTCTTCGAAGGCTACGACCCCGAAAGGGCAATCCGGTACCTGATTACCTATCCCTACGATGTGGACGTGGATTTTCTCTAAACCATCCCGGCGCTCCGCGCCGAATAATATTTTAAGAGGTTGTGTAAAAAGGTTTTTGCCGCCTTCGGCGGCAAAAACCTTTTTACACAACCTCTCAGTAGAGCGTTCTGCCGCCGAAGGTGGCAAAATATTATTTTGAGAGACACATCATTTTTGAAATTTCGCTTCGCGAAATTTCAAAAATGATGTGTCTCTCAAAAGATAATTTGGCGCGAAGCGCCGTAAAAAACCTTTTTACACAACCTCAATAACGCTTTGCACAACCCCAAATAGCAATTCTGCCACAGCAGAATTGCTATTGCAACCCCGTGAGCAACATCCGGCTTTCCAATTCCCCCTTCTTGTCGTAACTCTCCATTTTTACGATCCCGACACCCTTGGAATACCACTGTACGGTCCGGGTGCTCGTCTTCAGGAGCGTAGTCTTGGCGTTTGAAAGATAGGATACGCGGAAACAATCAAAGGTACCTGCAGGGGTTGTGATCTTTTCCTCTGCCTCTACCTTGTGCTCGCTGATGTCAATCGAAATCGTCATCAGCGTCATCCCGTTCATGCCCATCGAAAATTCGTTGTGGGAATCGGGCAAGAGCATGCCCGCGCGCAAATTCCCGGGTATCGTCATCCCATCACCGGTCATGCTCATCTCCATCTTGCCGGCAGATTGCGCCAACCCAGGGTTGACCAAGCTTCCGACGTCCATAAACAAGGTGTCGTTCCGGCATATCACCCGCGTGGTGCCCTGAAACATCTCCTTGCCGGTCTTGTCCATCATCGTCATCGCCACTTCGGCTTCGACCCCGCCCGAAATATTTTTTATCTCCCGGATTGTCGTCGAGGAAGAGGAGGTCTTTTTATCTTTCGCATCATAATACGCATAGCTGGCCGTAACGCCTTGCCGCATCGCATAAAATGGATTGCAGTCCTGCGCCCGCGAGAGTACAGGCAGCAACAATAAAAGCATAAAGGAAAATCTTCGCATAGCAGAATTTTTAGCAATAATAACGAAATTCGCACACTAAAATTTTATCGCCGCAATGAATCCTTTCCCCGTTGCGTTCGCAGAGGCTATGCAGGCACAGCTCGGCGAAGCCTTCCCCGCATTCCGGGATGCGCTGCTGGCCCCCGCCCCGGTCAGTGTCCGCTTTCATTTACTGAAAAATAAAACCGGCTGGGAAAATTCTGAAAAGGTAAAATGGGCCCATAACGGCGCATATCTGCCGGAACGTCCGGTTTTTACACTCGACCCTGCCTTCCACGCCGGGGCATACTACGTCCAGGAGGCCTCCTCCATGCTGGTAGCAGCAGCCCTCGAACAGCTTTTTCCCAATACCGGCGGCCTGCGGGTGCTCGACCTCGCCGCAGCGCCCGGCGGGAAAAGCACCCTCCTGATCGAACGCCTCGCCCCGGACAGCCTGCTGGTGGCCAACGAAGTGATCCGCAGCAGGTTCCAGACGCTGGCGTACAATATGATCAAATGGGGCTACCCCAATGTGGCGGTGACCAACCACGACAGCTCGGATTTCCTGGCCCTCGGCAACTGGTTCGACCTGGTGCTGCTCGATGCGCCCTGCTCGGGGGAAGGCCTCTTCCGGAAAGACCCCGACGCCATGGCAGAATGGTCGCCGGACAATGTACAGCATTGCGCGGCAAGGCAAAAGCGGATCCTCGCCGATGCGGCCCAACTGCTCAAACCCGGTGGCGTCCTGCTCTACAGCACCTGCACCTACAACGCCCGGGAAAACGACGATAACATGGCCTGGATGACAAAAACCTACGGACTGGAACCGCTTCGGCTGGAATTCCCCGAAATATGGGGGACTTCGCCGACTAAAACGGGCATACAATGCTACCCGCACAGGGTGAAGGGAGAAGGGTTCTTCCTCGCCGCCCTGCAAAAGACCGGAAGCGACAGGCCGACGGCCAAAGCACAGGTGAAAAAGCCATCCGGACGGGATGTGCTGCCGCAGAAATACCTCCCGCCGGTACGCCCGCTCCTGAAAGACCCCGATCGCTACGCCTTCTTTACCGACGCCCGGCAAAACATCCACGCCGTCCCCCTGGAGGTGGAAAACCCGGCGGCACACCTCGCACCCCTGCTGCCCCGCTGCCACTATGGCCTGGAAATCGGCCGGTTGAAAGGAAATGACCTCGTGCCCTCGCCCGCCCTCGCCCTGAGTACGGCTATCGCGCCCGGGCTCCCCGCTGCCGATCTCGACCGACATACTGCCCTGCACTACCTGAAAAAAGAGGCGGTCGAATTGCCCGGCGCCCCCCGCGGATGGGCCCTCGCCCGCTACCAGGGCCTGAACCTCGGCTGGGTAAAGGTGCTGCCGGGCCGCACCAATAATTATTACCCCCGCGAGTGGCGCATCCTGATGGAAATTCCCTAATGCCTCCCGCCATCTATTGGACCAGATGCGCTGCGCAATGCGGTCGAAAGCCGAAAAAGCCCCTTTTTTTACCCTCCAAGCATCCCATCGCAACAGGGCTTTTCACCAAAATTCCTATTTTTACGCCCGCCAACGCCTGTCCAGAAAACTACAAATATGACTGCCGCCAAGCCATATAATTTAATATCCCTCGCCACCGCCGCAATCCTCGCCCTCGCACGCCCCAGCGCCAACGGTCAAATCGCTACCGCCCTGCCCGGCTGCCTGGACGCAGGGATTACGAAGGTGGGGGTAAATTGCGGAAGTCCGACATTTACCTTTGGTTTGGTGAGCGGTAAATTTGTAATCCGGAATATTGATGGGGCAGCTTGCTGTCCTGCCCGGGGCGGAGATTTCAACAGTTATTTCGAATTTCCGCCCCTGAATATCTCCGGCTACGCCTCGGTGGAAATTTCCATGGATCATTCTGCACAAGGGGATTTTGAAGACCTTGGAGGCCCGTTTTTTGGATGTATTAATCCTGTAATAGATGATGGCCACGACCAGATCGTTTTCATGTATTCCACCGACGGCGGGCCATTGGTCACCTCCAAATATGTCCATGGCGAAACTGCTGCCGATTTCACCGGTACCTGGTCGCAGGGCGGCATTTCGGGGAATACCCTGGTCATCCGGGTATATGCTTCCAATAAGGCAATTACCGAAGAATTCACCTTCTCAAACCTCCGCGTCACCGGGACGCCGGCGGTGGTGAGTGCGGGGGCCGACCTGACGGTATGTGGGGCGGCGCCCGTAGCCTTATCCGGATCGGGTGTGGGGACGTGGTCCGGGGGTACCGGCACTTTCAGCAGCCCCGGTACGCCGAACACTGTCTATACCCCGGGGCCGGGAGACATCGGACGCTCGGTCACCCTGACCTTTACCGGGCCGGTGCCGGTGCCCGGATGCGGTCCGGCGGTGCCGGCCCCGGTGGACCAGATGGTGCTGACCGTCCAGCCCAGACCGGATATCTTCCCGATTGCCAATGCCGTATCCTGCGGGAACTATATCCTGCCCGTCATTGCCGGTGCCAATCTGGGCGCCAATGCCGCCTATTACACCGGTCCGAACGGCAGCGGGGCCCGGCTCAACCCCGGAGCGTCAATCCCATCCAACAGCACCCTCTTTGTCTTTGCCGGCACGCCGGGCTGCAGCGACGAAAAGACTTTTTCCGTTGAAGTCGCCCAGCCGCCGGATATCTTCCCGATTGCTTCCCTGGAAAGTTGTGGGGGGGTCGTCCTGCCCTTTATCGAAGGCTTCAATACCGCAGGCGCCGCCTTTTACACTGCGCCGGACGGAGGGGGCAGCAGGTTCGAACCGGGAAGTATGATCAGCTTCAGCACACAGTTGTTTGCCTACACGGGCGTCCCGGGCTGCAGCGACCAGGAGACGTTTTCCATCAATGTACTCCCGCCCCCCGATATCCAGCCCTTCGCCCCGGTCAATGCCTGTGAGCGCTACGTCCTGCCGGCCATCAACGGCAGCTCCCTCTCCGGTGCGCAGCGTTTTTACACCGGCAGAAACGGGACGGGGCAGGCTTTCGGCCCGGGGCAGGCCATTACTGCCAATACGACCTTATACGCCTTCGACTTCACACCCGGCTGCAGCGACGAGGAGGCCCTGGTCATCCGGATATTCCCCAGGCCCCAGCTCGATCCCGTCGCCAACATCACCGCCTGTGGTTCGGCATTGCTCCCTCCGGTTGCCGGCAGGTCAATTGCACCGAATACTGCCTACTTTACCGGGCGGAACGGAAGCGGTGCCCGGCTACTGCCCGGGACGGCAGTAGCGACGGGCGGCACTTATTTCGCCTTCAGCAGCAGCCTCGAGGGCTGCAGCGACGAAAAAGTCTTCAATATCGCCCTTCTCCCTCAGCCAGGGCTGGACAGTATCCCTCCGCAGCGGGCCTGCGGCGCTTTCTCCCTGCCGCCGATCAAGGGGTCGGGCCTTTCCGGCAATCAGGGTTATTTCACCGGTCCCAATGCCGGCGGCATCCGGCTGCCCCAGGACACCTTACTGCGCAGCGGGGGTACTTTTTTTGCCTTCGATTCGCTGAATACCTGCAAATCCGAGCGCCCCCTTGTGCTGAGCGTACTCCCCCTCCCGGAAATCGTCCCTGCCCCGGACACGACCGTCTGCGGGTTTTTTATCCTTCCCCCCATCAAAGGCAGCAATTTATCCGGGAGGGAGGCCTACTACACCGGCCCACGGGGCAGTGGCCAACGCCGGGTGCAGGGGGACACCCTGTTCGGGTCTGCCATCCTTTATCCATTCGATTCGACCGCGGTCTGCCAGGCCCGGGATACGTTCAGCGTTACGGTCAGGCAGGCCCCTATACTTGCCCCGGTACCGGATACCATCACCGCCTGCACCGCCTTTACCCTGCCCGTTATCAGCGGAACGGGGCTTTCCGGGGCGCAGGGGTATTTCAGCGGCCCGAGGGGCAGCGGCAGGAGATGGTCCGTTGAGGAGCAGGTTCGGGATTCC
Source organism: Saprospiraceae bacterium (assembly GCA_049315745.1). GTDB lineage: Bacteria > Bacteroidota > Bacteroidia > Chitinophagales > Saprospiraceae > JADJPL01. The sequence continues at coordinate 7,387 of JBMOJO010000093.1, forward strand.
GTCAGGATATTCATCTACGACGTTATCGGTAGCTGTGCGACTGAACGCTCTTTTATGGTGCACCCCGTCCAGGCGGTCCAACTGGATTCCATTCCCGATATCGTCGCTTGTGCCAATTATGCCCTGCCCGAGATCACGGGCAGCCCTTTAGCCGGCAACGAAGCATTTTATACCGGCCCCGGGGGCAGCGGTCAGCGCTACCTGCCCGGCACCGTCCTTACCCTTGGCGGGCGCTTCTTCGCCTACGGCGGCGTGGCCCCGGGGTGTACTGCCCAGCGCAGCTTCCTGCTCACCATTACCGAAGGCCCCCTGCCACAACTCCTCGCTGAAAATCCGATCAAATGTTTTGGCGACAGCACCGGGGCCATCCGCCTCAATATCAGCAAAGGCTTTTCCCCCTACACGGTGCGTTGGTGGGACGGCAGGGCGGACAGTACGGGAAGGACGCGTTTAGCTGCGGGCATTTATCACGTCACGGTGACCGACAGCGGGGATTGCAAAGCCACCGCATCTATAGAAATCCGGCAACCCCCTGAATTGCTCCTCGACTGCCAGGTCAGGCGGCAGGCCGGAAAAATCAATGGAAACGACGGTATCGGCGAAATCCGCCTCAGCGGGGGTACCGGCCGTTACACTTTCCAGCTCAGCGGGCAGGTCGGTATTTCACAAAGCCGGCTCTTGCCCGGAACATACCTGCTCGAGGGCCTTCGGCCCGGTCAATACACCCTTAGGGCCAGGGATAGCCTCGGCTGCGAAAAAACATGTGCCTTTTCGATCACCGAGCCCGTATGTACCCTGGAGGTGGGCCTCTCTGGTACCTCCCCCAAATGCGCATTTTCCACTGACGGCAGTATTACGACCACCGTTATCAACGGCGTTGCCCCCTACCTGTTCGATTGGGACGGCGGGCCGCCCGATGGGTTGCGCACGACCAGACCGCCGGACCCCATCATGGCGCCGGCGCCTATCAGCTCACCGTAACCGATTCCGTCGGCTGCAAGGCCGGTGCGCAGATTGCCCTCACAGCCCCCCCGCCACTGTCGCTCGCCTGTGCGCCGGCGCTACCCGTCTCCAGGGTCCGGGGGCTGGATGGCAGGATAGCCTTCATGGTGCAGGGTGGTACACCTATATATAAGCTATCCTGGCAGGGGCCGTCAGCAGGGGCCGTCGTCCTAAGCCAGGCCCGCGATACGTTCATCTCCGCACTATCCTCCGGAGATTACCTCCTGCGCGTCAGCGACCGCAACGGTTGCATGGACAGTTGCGCCCTTAGTATTGCCGAGCCGATCTGTAGCCTGCAAGCGGACATCAAACGCATCCGGGATATCGCCTGCCACGGGGACGCCAACGGCGCTTTAGCCGGAATTGCGGCCCAGGGCAGCGCCCCATTCGCATATTCCTGGACGGGCCCCACAGCCGCAGCGCAGAAAGATACCCTTGAAAATCTTTCGCCAGGCCAATACCGGCTCACCATCACCGATGCGATCGGTTGCACAGACAGCGCTTCGTTCTTCCTGTCTGCCCCGCCGCCCTTGCTGGCCGAATGCACCGTTCTCAACGGCGAACGTACCCGAGGGGGCGACGAGGGCCGGGCCCTGCTGCGCTTCAGCGGAGGTACCGGCAGCGTGCAAGTCAGCTGGCCGGGGCCCTCCCCTGGCCGTATAGCGGTCGCTGCCGACACCCTATTCGCATCATCGCTCAAAGCCGGCACCTATACCCCGGTATTTTCTGACCAGAACGGTTGTACGGCAACCTGCAGCTTTACCATAGACCCGATTATCTGCAAACTCCGCTCATCGGCGGTGCTGCGCCATATCAGCTGCCATGGCAGCAGCGACGGGCAGATTGCCATAAACGCCGAAGCAGGAAACCTGCCCTATACTTTCCAGTGGTCCGGCGGTGCCCGCGGCGAAGGGCTGAATACCCTGTCCGGCCTTGCCGCAGGCCCCTATCGCGTGACGGTCACCGATGCACTAAACTGTACGGACACCCTGGAGGTAGAAATCACCTCCCCCGCGCCCCTGCAGCTTTCCTGCCTGCCCACAGTCCAGATCTCATCCTTTGGGCTCAATGATGGCAAAGCCGGTCTTGGCGCCGAAGGCGGCACCCCCCCTTACCGGATCCAGCTCAGCGGAAAGACAGAAACCGGCGTTCTGCTTTCCAAATCGGATACTACGATCCTGGAGGGCCTTTATGCCGGCAGCTACCGCAGCGTCCTTCAGGATGCCAATGGCTGTAAAGATACCTGTGCATTTGAACTTATGCAGCCGCCCTGTATGGTCGCCGTCGGGCTGGACTGGACTGCTCCAGGCTGCGCCGGGGCCCCAACCGGCGCCATCTCTGCCAACGTCAGCATGGCCCGCCCACCGCTGCAATACACTTGGAATGTTGCCCTGCTGAACGGGCAAGCCATGGCCGGCGGGCTGCGTGCCGGCAATTACGCCGTCACCGTCACCGACTCCGTCGGGTGCAGCGCAAGCGCCGAAACAGTCCTCAAGGATCCACCCAATCTCTCGCTTATTTGCCTGTCTGCATTTCCGGCCGGCAAAGTCAACGGGCAAGATGGGCGAATTTTGCTGAACATACAGGGCGGGACCCCCCCCTACCGGCTTTTGTTGCGCGGGGGCAGAATGCAGGAATATCCGGTCAATGCCCCAGGGGCCTTTACCATAGATATGCTCTCCCGCGGGGAATACACGGTCGTTGTGCAAGACGGCAATGGCTGTACCGCTGCACCCTGCACTTTCCGTATAGAAGACCCCGTATGCGCCCTCCAAACGACCCTGACGATTACGCCGCCATCCTGTGCAGGCGCTTCCGATGGCAGGATCGCGACAAGCGTCGCCAATGCGGTGGGTGCATTGCAGTTTCAGTGGGACAAAGCTACGGCCGGGAACCTGCAATCCCCAACGGGCCTTCGCGCCGGTACTTATAACCTGCGCGTAACGGACGATCGCCTGTGCACCGATTCTGCCCGGGTCGAATTGAAGGACCCGCCCCTGCTGCAGATCTCCTGTGAGGTCCTCCAGGCACCACAGACCGTGGGGGGCAGCGAAGGCGTGGCAAGGATCGTCACCCTCGGCGGAACGGGGGTCCGCGCCATTACGTGGAACGGCCCGGGGAATATTCCCATCCCCATACCCGACACCCTCGCCCTGCGCGATCTGCCGGCAGGGACTTACAGCCTGCGGGTCACCGATGCCAACAAGTGCCTTGCGGAGTGTACCCTCGACCTGCCTGCCGTTGTCTGCTCGCTGGAGGTACAGGCCGCTGCAACTGCGCCGCGATGCTTCGGAGACTCGAGCGGAACGGCAAGCATCGCGGTAACCGGCGCCAGGGGCGCGGCTACCTTACGCTGGAGCAATGGCAGTACCGGAGCGTCGTTGCGCGGGATCCCTGCCGGGGCCTATTCCGTAACCGTTACGGATATGGCACGCTGTACAGACAGTGCCGCCGTATTCGTCTATAATCCCCTCCCTTTGCAGGGCGCGGCCAACCAGATTTCGGGGGTCAGTGGTATCCATCAATCCGATGGCAGCGCCGGTATATCCGTTGACGGCGGGACCCCTCCTTACCTCATTTCCTATACCGGTCCGCGCAGCGGGCAATTCATCCGCAACACTGCAGGCAAAGACACCGTGGACATGCTCCCCTCCGGCGACTACACTATCGTCATCCGGGACTCCGCAGGATGTACGGCGAACGCCCGCGTCGTCATTGACAGCTTCCGTTGCAGGCTCGACGCCGCCATTGGGTACGAAGCCCTCAGTTGTGAAACGGCGGCGATCGGCACAATCGTCACGGGCGCCGTCGGGGTGGTGCGTTACGATTGGGACAAGGACGAATTTGACGGTCAACAAAACCCTTTTCCGGTCAGATCGGGCATTTACAGCCTTCTGGTGAGCGACAATACCGGTTGCAGCAGCCGCGCCGTCGTGGAAGTACAGACTTCAGGCCCGATGACCGCGGACATAGCGGCCCTCGACGGCGACTGCCCCGGTGATGCGGGGCAGATTGAAATCCTGCACATAAAGGGAGGCCGGCGCCCTTACGCGCTGACCCTGAACGACGGGCAGCCCAGGCCCGTCGGCAGCCTGCCCACGGTGCTGCGGAATATCCGCCCCGGCGGAGTACGCCTCGCCCTGCGCAGCAGCGACGGCTGTACCTTTGACACCCTCGTCCAGATCAACCCGGTAGCGCCGGCGCTCCTCGAATTGGGCCCCGATCTTGAAATCCTTCGGGGGGATTCGGTCGTACTGCGCCCGATTATCGGGTTTAACCCGGAGACGGTGCGCTGGAACCCGGAAACCGGCCTGAAGAAGGCAGAAGGCCTCAGCGTATTGGCAAGCCCTGAAATCACCACGACCTATCAGCTCATCGTCACCGATGCCGGGGGCTGCCCGGTCGAAGACCAGGTATCCATTATCGTGCGCGACCAGGTGCCCGTGTATTTCCCTACCGCATTCAGCCCCAATGGAGACGGTTCCAATGATTACTTTTCCGGATTTGGCGGCCCGCTCGTCGCGACGATCGAACAGCTCAATATCTATGACCGGTGGGGGGAACTCCTTTTCCATGGCACAGAAATACCCCTGAATATGCCGCAAAACGGCTGGGACGGAAAAACTGGAAGCGGTGCCCATGCACCTGCCGGGGTTTATGTGTACCGGGCAGTCGTAAAACTTAATAACGGTAAATTCCGCTATTTTTCAGGGGAGGTGCTTTTGATCAAATAGTGCGGCCATTTCCCCAACCCCCCAGCAATACCCCGTTTCAAAGAGTCCGATGAACCATTACCAACCCCGCGTCGTTACTGTTAACAACCTATTAACCAAGCGCGGATACCGCGTTTCGGGAAAAACGTATATTTTTGTTCGACATTTTCACCAAAAAAAACTGCAATGAAAAAATTGATTTTCGCTTTTGCCCTGATCCTGACCGCTGCTGTGGTCGCGCAGGCCCAATCCACCCCGGCAAAGACTGCCGCGAAGGAAATTCCGGCAGCCAAAGTAGCCGGCCCCAAAATGTCCTTCGAAGCCGAAGTCGTTGACTATGGCTCGATTCAGCAGGGTGGAGATCCCTTCCGCGTATTCAAATTCAAGAACGAAGGTTCGGAGCCACTGCTCATTACCGGTGCACGCGGGAGCTGCGGATGTACGGTACCAACTTATCCGCAGGAGCCAATCCTGCCCGGCAAGACCGCAGAAATCAAAGTGCGTTACGACACGCAGCGCGTAGGCCCTTTCACAAAAACTGTTACGATCAATACCAATGAGGCCGGTGATGCTGCTACGCATATCCTGACAATTAAGGGGGACGTTAAGGCGGTGCCCGAAAAGGAAAGCGTACCTGCAAAGAATTCCGGTATCTTCAACAACAACAATTGACCCGCTCCGGGCAGTAACTTTTTGGCAACGCGCCTGCTCGCCAAATAACAATGTATAGCGGAGTGGTGTAAAGAGACTTTTGGGGTTGTGTAAAAAGGTTGGGGTTGTGTAAAAAGGTTTTTACCGCCTACGGCGGCAGAATATTATTTTGAGAGACGCATCACTTTTGAAATTTCGCGA
>JBMOJO010000094.1:0-12949 GCA_049315745.1 Saprospiraceae bacterium
CGCGTCTCTCAAAACATAATTCGGCGCGAAGCGCCGTGAAAAACCTTTTTACACACCCCCCGGGTGCACCGAGGGTGCGTTTTGATACAACTTTCTGCGAAAGCACAAAAGGCTTACTTGCAACCTGTGGCATCTTGAAATAACGCCTTTTTTTTAAACAGTCCTGCCCTGCCTTCAGTTTTTTAAAATCCCTGCTTTCGGCCAATTTAGTTATCGCTCGTGATCAAACCCATGAAATTTTCTTCATACATTTGGGAGAAACAAGCTGCAATGAAGTGGTCTGCCATTTTCCCGATACTTGCTTATTTGCCCGGCTACCGTTGGATTGATTTCCGTGGCGATTTGATGGCAGGGCTCACCGTTGGGGTGATGTTGGTGCCCCAGGGAATGGCTTACGGAATGCTGGCGGGCTTACCGCCCATTTACGGCTTGTATGCCGGATTAGCGCCGGTTCTCCTCTACGTTTTTTTTGGCACTTCCAGGTACTTATCCGTCGGGCCGGTGGCCCTTGTATCACTGCTGGTGCTGAACGGCATATCCCGGATGGCTGCACCGGGTACGGCATATTTTGTGCAGCTCGCAGTTGCGACAGCTTTATTGGCGGGGATTATCCAGATCTTGCTGGGCCTGTTCCGGCTGGGCTTTCTGGTCAATTTTCTTTCCCATCCGGTCATGTCGGGGTTTACTTCCGCTGCCGCGTTCGTCATTGGCCTGAGCCAGATAAAATTTCTCTTTGGGATAGAACTCCCTCAAACCAACCGGATCCAGGATATCGTGGCGGCCGCTGCGGCGCATATTGAAAACCTGCATCCTCTAACCTTTGGGATAGGGGTTGGGGGCATCTTACTCATCCTTTTACTGCGAAAAATCAAAAAAACGTTTCCCGGGGCGCTCGTCACAGTAGTGTTGGGTGTCCTGCTGGTAGGAACGCTGCGCCTCGATCTTGCCGGGGTGGCGATTGTGGGTGAAGTACCCCAGGGGCTGCCGGGCTTCGGCCTACCGCGGGTTACCTTTGAGGATGCCCGGAAATTACTGCCCCTTGCCTTGACGATTTGCCTGATCAGTTTCATCGAATCGCTGGCAATTGCGCGGAAGCTGCAGGATAAACATAAAGACCACAAGGTTTTGCCCAATCAGGAGCTGCTGGCTTTAGGGCTGAGCAAGGTAGGGGGGGCGTTCTTTCACGCTACTCCGACCACCGGAAGCTTTACGCGGTCGGCAATAAATGAAAGCACTGGGGCAAGGACAGGAATTTCTTCTGTCCTGGCTGCGTTAGTCGTGGCGCTTACCCTTCTGATGTTGACGCCGTTCTTTTTTTACCTGCCCAAGGCCCTTCTGGCCTCGGTCATCGTCGTTGCCGTTATCGGATTGGTAGATTATCGGGAGGCCATCCATCTATGGAAGACTGACCGCAGGGATTTCTATGCGCTGATCGTAACGTTCGCCGCGACCCTCACCCTGGGGATCCAGAGCGGGGTCATCGCCGGCGTTGTCCTTTCCCTTGCCCTCATGCTGTACAGCAACTCCAGGCCTCACGTCGCCATCCTCGGTCGTCTGCCCAACTCTCCCAACTATCGGAATATAACGCGATTTGAACAGGCCCGTTTGCAGAGCGACCTCCTCATCCTGCGATTTGATGCGCAGCTGTATTTCGGTAATGCCGGGTTCTTTCAGGATACCCTGACCGGCCTTGTAGAAGAGCAAAAAGGCCGCTTGAAGGCAGTCGTTCTCGATGCTTCCAGTATCAGCGACCTCGACTCCTCCGGGGCCAGGGCATTGGGGCAGGTACTCGACAACCTTCGAAGCCATGAAATTCAATTATACCTGGCAGGGGTAATCGGCCCGGTGCGGGATGCACTCCAACGACAAGGACTCATCGAAAAAACCGGGGGCACCGGATTCCTCTTTTTTAGCGTACATGAAGCGGTAGAAGCATATAATCGAATAAAAAATGAAAAAAAACCAACTAAATAATTTGAAAAATTAAAAAATGAAAGTATTTTCATATATTCATATTTAGTTTCTATTTAGCAGGGTGTTGCCCCGGGAAATCATATTTGGGGAATATCCTCTTTTGAGGGGTTGTTTAAAAAGGTTTTTGCCGCCTTCTGCGGCAGAATATTCTTTTAAAAGAGGTTTGTAAAAAGGTTTTTTACGGCGCTTCGCGCCGAATTATGTTTTGAGAGACACGTCATTTTAACAATTTCGCGAAGCGAAATTGTTAAAATGACGTGTCTCTCAAAATAATATTTTGCCGCCGAAGGCGGCAAAATACTTTTTACATAACCCCAAAGCCCTTCGCGGCGAAGCCTCGGATATCCCTGGCGAGCAGATATCGTATTTAACCTGTTGGCACAGGTCGGCGCTGCAGGAAAAGGGCAGCCTACCGGGGCAGAACCGGGCCCATCGAAACGGGTTTGTTCATCCGGGTGTGACTTTGCCCGTATTCCGGCGATCAGAAGGGTACGACGGTAGGGGGCAGTCCGGGCAAAAAAAGTTATTACAGACATCGAAAACCGCGTATGTTATGAAGTATGGTTTTATCATAGACAACCGCAAGTGTATCGGTTGTCACGCCTGCACTACGGCATGTAAAGCAGAGCACCAGGTGCCCCTTGGCGTCAACCGCACCTGGGTGAAGCAGGTCGAAAAAGGGGAGTTCCCGAATACCCGCCGGCTGTTCTCCGTCATGCGCTGCAACCATTGCACGGAAGCGCCCTGTGTCGAGATTTGCCCGGTGGAAGCCTTGTTTTTTCGGGAAGACGGTATTGTGGATTTCGACAAGCGGCGGTGTATCGGCTGTAAGTCCTGTATGCAGGCTTGTCCCTACGACGCATTATATATTGACCCGGAAAGCCATACTGCCGCGAAATGCAACTACTGTGCCCACCGGGTTGACCTGGGCCTGGAGCCGGCCTGTGTGAATGTGTGCCCGGAGCATGCCATCATTTCCGGGGATATGGACGACCCTGAATCCGAGATTGCCACGTTGCTGGCCAGGGAACAAGTGACTGCAAGAAAAGTGTCCAAGGGCACCGTACCCAATTTATTTTATATCAACGGCGACGAAGCCTCTCTCACGCCCTCCCTTACGGACCGCTCGGATGCTTATCTGTGGAACTCACAGTCGCTTGGGGTAGGGCACTATGCGAAAGAAGCCGAGAAAATGGCTTTTTCCAATGGGGATGTCATCTCTGCCCTTATGGATGCGAACGGCCAATCGGCAAGCGCGGGAGAAGTCGCAAAGGGCGGCCCGGCAAAGTCCATTGATATTATGCTGGGGCAGCCCAGGCGGGTCTATGACACGCCGGAGAAAGGGGTATTGTGGGGCTGGGAAGTCCCTGCATACGTGCTGACCAAAGCGATTTCAACCGGCGCTTTTTTGTTGCCGGTCCTTGCGCTCACCGGCGGCTTTGCCGGGCTGAGCAACGAACATTCCTGGTGGGGCATCGGCGCTGCCCTGGCCTTTTTACTGTTAACGGGCCTCTTTTTGGTAAAAGACCTGGACAGGCCCGACCGCTTCCTGAATGTCCTCCTGCGGCCGCAGTGGGGCTCCTGGCTGGTGCGCGGAGGGTATGCGATCACGGTTTTCGGTGGCCTCGTCGCCCTGCTCGCGCTCTCCAAATACCTCGGGCTGCATACCTTCGAATGGATTTTACAGGGTGCGGGGGCCTTACTCGCCATCATCGTTTCTGTCTATACGGCTTTTCTTTTTGCACAGGCCAAGGGCCGGGATTTCTGGCAGAGCCCGGCGCTGCCCCTGCACATGCTCGTACACACCTTCCTTGCCGGCGCAGCGTTTTTCGGGGTCATTGCGCTGTTTACCACAGGGGGGGCAGGCTGGGAGTCGTTTTTGGTCACTATCCTCATGGTGGGGATCGGGATCAACCTGCTCACCGTTTTTCTGGAGCTGGCAACCCCGCATCCGACAGTGGATGCCAAAATGACGGTGGAAATGATTATCCGGGGGAGGTACCGGAAACTGTTTTGGGGCGGGGTGCTGCTGCTCGGAAATATCCTGCCCTTCACCCTGCTGGCCCTGGGCGGCAATGCCCCCCTGATCGTTTCTGCGGCAAGTGTAACCGTCTTGATTGGAATATTTCTGAACGAGTTGATCTGGGTGGAGGCGCCTCAGCGCATACCGCTCGTTTGAAACAAAAACCGTTTTCCGGGGGCATACACGGATTTACTGCCCCGATATAACAAAGCAGCGTTCGGCCGCTAATAAATTTTGCTTATGAACAAGAAAAGGGAGCATACGCTCATCGAGCGGATTGCCGAAAAAATTGGCCTCATCCCCAACCTCCACGAGGAAGAGAATGATTTTCTGCCCTCACTGACAGATCCGGGCAAGCTTACGGCTTTTCCACCCCCGGAACGCTGGGACGACTGGGTCGAATACGAAGCAACAGACTGGCCGAAAATTTCCAAAAAGCATTATACGATTGTCCCGACCACTTGTTTTAACTGCGAAGCAGCTTGCGGGCTCACCGCCTTTATAGATAAAGAAACCGGGCAGGTCAGAAAGTTTGAGGGGAATCCCTACCATCCGGCAAGCCGGGGAAGAAATTGCGCCAAAGGACCGGCCACAATCAACCAGATTACCGATCCCGATCGTATCCTTTATCCCCTGAAACGCAAGGGGGAACGCGGTGCAGGGGAATGGGAACGGGTCTCCTGGGAAGAAGCCCTCGAAGATATTGCCGCGCGTATCCGTACGGCGCTCCAGGAAGAACGCAACAATGAGGTCGTCTATCACGTCGGCAGGCCCGGGCACGAAGGGTATATGGACCGTGTCCTCCAGTCCTGGAACGTGGACGGGCACAACAGCCATACGAATATTTGTTCCTCCGGGGCAAGGTTCGGCTATGCAATTTGGTATGGGTACGACCGCCCATCCCCCGATCATGCGAATGCAGATTTCATCCTGCTCATCAGCGCCCACCTGGAGAGCGGGCATTATTTCAATCCTCATGCACAACGGATTATTGAAGCTAAAATGAAAGGCGCCAAGTTGGCTTCAATTGACCCCAGGCTCTCCAACACCGCCAGTATGTCGGATTACTGGATGCCCTCTTATCCCGGTACGGAAGCCGCAGTACTGTTGGCTATCGCAAAAATTCTGCTCGACGAGGGGCTGTACAACCGCAATTATGTGGAAAATTGGGTCAATTGGCAGGATTATCTCCGAAACCTGCATCCGGACGCCCCCCTCACCTTTGAAACATTTATCGAAAAAATCAGACAGGAATATGCGGAGTTTACCCCGGAGTTTGCCGAAAAAGAAAGTGGGGTAAAAGCGACGATGATCGTGGAAGTCGCGCGCGAAATCGGCAAAGCAGGCGAACGGTTCTCCACCCACAACTGGCGCAGCGCCGCCTCCGGCAACCTGGGCGGCTGGGCAGTCTCCCGCTGCCTTCACTTCCTCAACGTACTCACCGGCAGCGTCGGAACCGTCGGCGGAACCTCCCCAAGCGCCTGGAATAAATTTAAGCCTAAATTCTTCGATACCCCGCCGGCACAAAAATTCTGGAACGAACTTCATTTCCCGAAAGAATACCCCCTGGCCTTTTTCGAACCCAGCTTCCTCCTCCCGCATTTCCTCAAGGAAGGCCGGGGAAGAATGGAGGTGTATTTCACCCGCGTCTTTAACCCGGTTTGGACCTATCCCGACGGCTTCTCCTAGATAGAAATGCTCTCGGATGCCGCAAAAGTCGGGCTACATGTCGCTCTTACACCTACCTGGAACGAAACGGCGTACTTCGCCGACTACGTCCTGCCCATGGGCCTTGCGTCCGAACGGCACGATATCAATAGCTACGAAACGCATTCCGGTATCTGGATCGCATTCCGCCAGCCTGTGCTTCGGGAAGCGGCACGCCGGAACGGAAAGCCCGTCGCACGCACTTATGAGGCAAATCCCGGGGAAGTATGGGAAGAGGACGAGTTCTGGATCGAGCTCTCCTGGCGTATAGACCCCGATGGAAGCCTCGGTATCCGCAAACATTTCCTGTCGCCTTACCGCCCGGGCGAAAAAATCAATATTGACGAGTACTACCGGTATATCTTTGAGCATACCCCCGGCCTGCCGGAAGCGGCAAAAAAGGAGGGCATGAGCGAACTGGACTACATGAAAAAATACGGGGCGTTCGAAGTCGAAAAACATTCCTATAAGAAAAATGAAAAATTGCTGACTGAAGCGGATCTCGAAGGCGCAGCCATAGATCCGCAAAGTGGCCGCATCACCAAAAACGGCGATGCTATCGGGGTTATGATTAATGGTTTGCCTTATGTGGGCTTCCCGACCCCCACCCGAAAGAACGAATTTTATTCCCAAACGATGGTGGACTGGAAGTGGCCGGAGTATGCGATCCCAAAATATATTAAAAGCCATATCCACCTCGACAACCTGGACAAATCCAAGAATGAATATGTCCTGGTGCCCACCTTCCGTCTTCCTACCCTGATCCATTCGCGCTCCGGCAATGCCAAATGGCTCAAGGAAATCTCCAACCGCAACCCAATCTGGATCCACCCACAGGATGCCGCCCGATTCTCGCTAAGCACCGGCGACTTGCTCAAAATCCACACTGATATTGGATATTTCGTGGATAAAGTCTGGGTGACGCAATCTATCAAGCCCGGAGTAATCGCATGCTCCCACCATATCGGCCGCTGGCGCCGCCCCAACGACCCCGAAGGCAACCGCTGGGCCGTGAATACCGTGCGCATCGAAAATGACGGCAACGGGGGCTGGAGGATGCGTACCACAAAAAACGTGGGGCCATTTGCCAGCGCTGATCCTGACTCCAAACGCATCTTCTGGACAGACGGCGGGGTACACCAGAATATCACCCACGCGGTACACCCTGATCCCATCAGCGGGATGCACTGCTGGCATCAGCGGGTCCGGCTGGAAAGGGCAGGGCCTGAAGACCGCTATGGGGATATTTTTGTAGATACGAATAAGTCTTTCGAAATCTACCGGGAATGGCTCCAGATGACCCGCCCGGCACCCGGCCCGGATAACCTTCGCCGCCCCTTATGGATGCCCAGGGCGCTCCGGCCGGCAAAAGAAACTTTCTATTTTCCTCCGGAACCTGAAAAATAGCTACTTTTAACCCGCGATGATGCTTTTGGCCACCTGAATAAAATCAAGTCGTTTGGCGCTCGTGGAACAGATTCCGGTCGCCCCGGAAGGCCGTCTGGGCCTTTGGGCAATCGAAGAACCCGAAGAAATACTCCTTGCCGGATTAGGCCTCTCGCCTGCCGAACAGACCCAACTGTCCGCGCTTAAAGGGCCTAAACGCCTGGAATACCTATGTGCGCGCGCCTTGGTACATGCATTGAGCGGGTTAAGGGAGCGCGTCCCGCTCGAAAAAAACTTTTTCGGGAAACCCTTTCTCCCCGGGTCGCCGTGGGGGGTCTCGATCAGCCATTCCTATGGTTTTGCGGCCGCTTTGCTCGCGCCGGGCGATATCGGTATTGACGTTCAGCGCCTGACAGACAAAATCGGACGAATTGCCCACAAATTCCTTGGCGATACAGAGCAACAATCACTCGATAATACCCATCTGATCGAACATTTGCATGTTTTCTGGGGCGCTAAAGAGGCCATCTATAAGGCATACGGCAAGAAAGCCCTGGATTTCCGCACCCATATCCGCGTCGCCCCGTTTGCATACTCCCGCAGCGGCGGAAACTTCACTGGACAATTAGACAGGGAAGGCCTGACCATGGACTTTCAACTGCAATATTGCCTTAAGGGGGAGTATATGCTGGTATGGGCAGTTCCCGGCCGCGAGGCAAGCTTCGAAAGAGATGCAAAATAATATTTCGGGAAAGCTGGAAATCTCTTTAAATTACGCCCACGTAAAAGTCAAATCATAAAAACAGGGTTATGGGAAATTCTTCGATTGTCCGTTCAGGGGGCGGAATCGCGTCCGGATTGGTGAAATATGCCTGGGTCGGGGTATTGATTACGGCCGCTGCAGTCCTCAACTGGCTGGCTTACGGTCCCGGCGGGGTACCCGAAGCCGCTGCAACTGTAAGCCGCTGGGCAGCGATCCTGGCAGTCGGTTATCTGACTTATCAACGGAAAAGCCTTACGGTGTGGATTCTCTTCGCCCTGATCCTCGGAGCAGAGCTGGGATTCGATTTTCCCCAGTTTGCAGAGTGGTACAACGTACTCAGCAAGATTTTTATCCGCCTGATCAAAACGATTATCGCGCCCCTGCTCTTTGGTACCCTGGTAGTGGGCATTGCAGGCCACGCGGATATGAAACAAGTGGGCAGGATGGGCTTGAAAGCGCTGATCTATTTCGAGGTCGTGACCACGATCGCCCTCCTCATCGGCCTGGTGGCCATCAATATTTCCCAGGCCGGCGTGGGCATCCCGCAACTGGATTTAGGCGGTGAACTGCCGGAAGTCCGCAAGCCAATGACCGGGCCAGAGATCGTTTTACATACCTTCCCGGAGAATTTTATCCGTTCTATTGCAGAAGGGGAAATCCTGCAGATCGTGGTGTTCTGTCTTATTTTTGCGTTTGCGATGATGAAAGTGCCCTACGATCGCCGCAGGCCATTCCTGGTATTCGCGGAGAGCTTGTCGGAAATCATGTTCAAGTTTACAAGCCTGGTCATGTACACTGCACCTTTTGGGGTCGGTGGGGCAATTGCCTATACAGTGGCCAAAATGGGCTTAGGGGTATTCTCCAACCTGGCAATGCTGCTCGTTACCCTTTATATCGCCTTGATTGCGTTTATCCTGCTGGTGTTGCTGCCTGCCGCCCTGATCTTCAAAGTCCCTTTGCGCCGGTTCTGGAAATATGCCAGCGAACCTGTGACGATCGCTTTTGCGACGACCAGCTCGGAAGCGGCCCTCCCAAAGGCACTGGAAAATATGGAGAAGTATGGGGTTTCCCGCAAGGTCGTTTCTTTCGTGCTGCCTACCGGGCTGAGTTTTAACCTGGACGGCTCTACCCTCTACCTTTCCCTGGCCGCGATCTTCGTCGCCCAGGCAGCAAATATTGATTTGAGTATCGGCGAGCAAGTGGCTATCCTGGTTACCCTCATGCTCACTACGAAAGGGATTGCCGGGGTATCGCGGGCATCTCTCGTCATCCTGCTCGGAACGGCAGCCTCTTTCGGCCTGCCCGAATGGCCGATTGCCGCTATCCTCGGTATTGATGCACTCATGGATATGGGCCGGACGGCAACCAATACTCTGGGCAACTGCCTTGCTACGGCCATCGTCGGGGGATGGGAAAATGAAGTCAATTTTGATGATGAAAGGCCCGAAGCCCCTGCCGTCGCCACAGAAAAAATATAATGCCAAGGCCCTGCGGCATAAATAACGGAGGTTGTATAAAAGTCTCTTCATGGCGCTTCGCGCCAAATTTAAGTTTCAAACCGACGTGTTTTCCATGATTTTGCGAAGCAAAATCATGAAAAACACGTCGGTTTCAAAAGAATATTCTGCCGCTGCAGGCGGCAAAAACCTTTTTACACAACCCCGGTGCGAAGCGCCGAATTATGTTTCGAGAGACAGGTCATTTTCACGATTTCGCGAAGCGAAATCGTGAAAATGACCTGTCTATCAGAAGAATATTCTGCCGCCGCAGGCGGCAAAAGACTTTTTGCACCACCCCAAAGACACCGATGATACAGCCCCGCCTCCGGTAAATGATTGCCTTCGTTTACCTGGTACGGATAAGGAAAAATGGTAATTGACGTTAAAGTAAAATCATGGAAACCATCAAACAAAGACAAATCGGGGAGCTGGTGAAGCGCCACTTCAGCCTCACATTGCAGGAAGAAGGAAGCTACATCTACGGAACTGCCCCGCTGGTGACGGTCACTTCGGTGAAAATGTCGCCGGACCTGTCGCTGGCAAAAATTTATCTGAGCGTTTATAATACAGAGCACAAACAGGCAGTGATCCTGGAAATGGAGGAAGAAAAAGCACGCTTGCGGCAATTACTGGCAGGCCGTTTGCGCCGTCAGGTACGCAGGGTGCCGGAAATAGATTTCTACCTGGATGACACACTCGACGAGATGGCCCGGCTACAACAACTGTTCAACCGGCTCCACGAGGAAAATGCGATGGGAAAAGACAGCGAAGAATAGACCGGAGAGACGTCCCGCAGCCGGAGGTTCATCGCATTTCTGCCAGTATCCCTTCTTTCAGGTCAAAGCGCGATACCAGGAGGTTCCCGAAAGGGTACAGGCTGAGTACAAAACGGATCAGGAGCATCGCCACAACGATCATATCGGCCCTGTACCGTGGGATACCCGCCATCCGCAGGCGCTCTCCAATCGGCGCCGAAACGATGGTCTGCAGTAATTCCGGGAAACGGGTCAGGGACAATCTGCTGGAAGTTGACGAGAGGGGCAGGCAATCGAGCAGGTTTTCCAGAACATCGAAGGTGCCGGCAACGCCGATAAGATCTGCAACAGGAAACCGGTCCAACGCTTCCCGTAACGGGGCAAGTTCCGCTTCCAGATAGGCGTTTAGCGCGGCAGTCTCCGCGTGGGAAATCGGCTCGTTGCGGTGAAAATTCCGGTACAGTACCGCTACGCCGATCGGAAAGCTCTGCATCCAGAACACCTCCGTGCGGTTGGCAATAAGGAACTCCACGCTCCCGCCTCCAATATCCATGACCAGACGGGGCTCGTCGCCGAAAGGAAGGGCAAGACGCACCGCCCGGAGGATATAAGCGGCTTCCTCTTCCCCGCTGATGATTTTGACCGCAATGTCGGTTTGTTGCAGGATATCCTGGCACAGTTCAGCACCATTGCTTGCCGTGCGGAGTGCTGCAGTGCCGAAAGCTTGCATGGATTTTACACCATGGGCATCAATCATCTGCCTGAAATCACGCATAGTGTCGAGGGCCCGCTGATAGGGGGCAGGGCCTATGTGGTGGATGCCGTCCTGAGCGAGCTTAACAAATCTCCTTTCCCGCAAGACTTCTTCGAACCGTTCTCCGGGGCGGGGGGTTGCGATGAGGAGATGGAAGGTATTGGTGCCGACATCAATGACGGCGATCGGCGCAGGATCCATATTGCTACGGTTTAAAGTCTCAGGAAGGCGTGAAGGTTGACGGTGCGCCCGATCCAGGCGCCCGACGCCCTGTCCGACTTGATATTGAAAAGATTTTTATACCAACGCAGGCCAAAGCCGGAATTTTCTTTTAAAAATACCTTGCATTCCACAACTGCACTGAACTGGTTTTCCCGCAGGGGCTGCAGGCTGCTTACGTCGGCACCGGTAATATCCGTAACGCGGCCACTGATCAGCCGGTTGAATGCGCTGCCGGCGCCGAGCTGAAACTTCCATTCGTTGAAATGGAGCATTACGGGCATTTCGATGGTGTTGAGCTGGATGGCCTCTATGGCCGAGGCAGGGTTGTCCAGCGCATTCCTGGCGCCCTGTTGGCTGAATGCGATCCCAAGGCTCCATTCCCATCGGTCGCTCACTACGGCGTTCGTTTGTATGCCCCCTGCCAAACCAGGCTTGTTATAGCCCGCAAGGCCGTCGCCGTCCACCTGGGAAAGGTTTATCCCACCTTGCAGGATTGCCCGGAACCGCTGGGCAACAGCAGTGTTGGCCGCCAGCGCAAAAATGAGGCAGCATAAAGCAGCCTTCAGGTTTTTTTCTTTAAAAAAAAATGGCATAATGTCGTATTTTGTGGCAGGAGTTTGTTGTGACGGGATCGTCGCGGACAATAAGTCATCCTTTTTTGAGCGCGACGTGCCCCCTGCAGGACTGCGCGGGCGAAGTTTCCGGGAAAAATGCCTTCGCAAAGGCGAAAATAGTGCATTTTTACCAAAATACCGGCTTCGCGCAGTAAGGTTCAGCTTAAAAAGGGCAGTAACAGGTTTAAAATATGGCAGATTACAGCAAGCATTTTTTAAAAAAATTGGAAGCCTTGTTCGAAGTACTGGGTTATACGGTCCGGTATGAAAAAGGAAGTTTCCAATCGGGATATTGCCTGGTGCAAGATCGCAAAATTGCAGTGATCAACAAGTTCTTTGATACCGCAGCCCGGGCATCGGTATTGCTGGAAATCCTGGACGATGTCGCACCGGATGGCTCGGGACTGGACGTGAAAAATGCAAAATTTCTGCTGGCCCTGCGCAACAGGGAAGCTATTGCCGAACGGGAAGAACAGGAGGGGCCATCGAACTGACGATTACACTCCTCGGTACCGGCACCTCACAGGGCGTGCCGGTCATTGGCTGTAGCTGCCCGGTCTGTCTGTCCGACGACCCCCGCGACCAACGCTTGCGGGCTTCAGCGCTCGTACAGTGGGGAGATTTGTGCCTGGGGATTGATTGTGGCCCCGATTTTCGCCAGCAGATGCTGCGCCAGCGGGTTTCCCGCCTCGACGCCCTGCTGATTACCCATGAACATAACGACCATGTCATCGGCATGGACGATGTAAGGCCGTTCAACTTCATCTCCTGGCAAAAGCTTCCGGTTTACGCCACGCAGCCTGTTCAGGTCGAGTTGAAAAAGCGCTTTCCCTATATTTTCGAGGAACAACACAGGTATCCGGGCGCCCCGATGGTGGAGCTCTTTCCCGTTGACAAGGATACCCGGCTCTGTATCAAAGGGATAGAAATTACCCCCGTAGAGGTGTTGCACGGAAAATTACCGGTACTGGGATTCCGCTTTGGCAATTTCGCGTATATCACCGATATGAGTGCCATCGAGGCAGCAGAGGAACAAAAGCTGGACGGAGTGGAGGTTATGGTGGTCAACGCCTTGCATTTTGATCCCCATCATTCCCATCTGAACGTGGATGGCGCACTGGAGTTTATCCGCAGGCTAAATCCCAGGCAGGCGTATCTTACCCATGTGAGCCACCGTATGGGCAAACATTCCGAGGTGAATGCCGGCCTTCCGCCCAATGTGGCCCTTGGCTACGACGGCCTCGAAATCCGG
>JBMOJO010000378.1:0-2881 GCA_049315745.1 Saprospiraceae bacterium
CATCCAAAAAATATTTCGCCGCCGCAGGCGGCGAAAACCTTTTTACACAACCCCAGACCTGTGATTTGATGCAAATCTTAAAGAGGTAGAATAGCATATAAAAACGCTTTCAGATGTATCAACTAAAAGGCAAAACAGCTATCGTTACGGGTTCCGGCAGGCGAAAGGGCATAGGCGAAGCCATCGTGCTTCGCCTTGCTGCAGAGGGCTGCAATATCGTCCTGAGCGATTTGGGCGTTCCTAAAGGAGAGGCGTTCAGCAAGGAACATATCGGGGCAACGGAAGAAATGGAAGCCATTGCCGAAGATGCCCGTGGTTTGGGGGCCAAAGTGTTAGTGGTGCCATGTGATATCCGGGAGGAAATGGAGGTAGCCAGGCTTGTTGAGGCTGCAACTTCAACTTTCGGCCAGTTGGATATTCTGGTCAACAATGCCGGGGTAGGGTATATCATGGAGCCCTTTCCCGAATTTAAGGCGTCGAGCTGGGATGCTGTCCTGGACGTTAACCTCAAAGGCGCGTTTTTGTGTTCCAAACACGCGGTCATCCGCTTTATCGCGCAAGGTACTGGGGGCTGTATCATCAATATTGCCAGCCAGGCAGCTAAATCGGGCTTTCCTTTTGCGGCAGCTTATACCGCTTCCAAACACGGCCTCATCGGCCTTACCCGCTCCAACGCCGTTGAGCTTGGCCGCTATGGCATCCGGGTCAATGCGGTCTGCCCCAACCATATCACCACCGGCCTTGGTCACTGGCAAAATCAGTTTTTTAGTGAAAAAATGGGCCTCGATTATGCTACTTACCTCCAGGGCATCCGCGACAGAAACCCTTTGGGGCGCACCGGCCTTGCCGAGGATATTGCAAAAGCAGTTGCTTTTCTGGCTTCTGATCAAGCCGCTTATATCACCGGAGAGGCGATGAACGTCAGCGGTGGAGAGGAGTACCACTAAAATGTACGCATGAAACTTGGAATAGATATTGGTGGAACGTTTACGGACCTGGTTTTGCTCGATCCGCACTCCGGGGAAATGGCGTTTGCCAAAACGCTCACGACCTACCCGGACCCCACCGACGGTATCCTGAACGGCGTCGGCGAAATCCTAAATGCCAATGGGCTCGATGCAGGCAAAATTGAGGCCATCGTCCATGGTACGACCTTGGTCACCAATGCCGTAATAGAACGCAAAGGGGGTAAAACGGCACTCCTCACCACAGCAGGTTTTGAAGATGTTCTTGAAATCGGACGGGAATTGCGCTACGACATTTACGATATTTTTCTGGATATGCCGAAGCCGCTGGTGCCCCGAAACTTGCGCTTTGGGGTAAAGGAAAGAATGGATAAAAATGGCCGTGTCCTGGAACCTCTTGATGAAGGGGGCGTGCTCACCTTATTGGAACAATTGCTTCAGGAAGGCATTGAAAGCATCGCGGTCTGCTTCCTGCACGCGTACGCGAATCCCGCGCACGAGCAGCGGATCGGGCAGTTGATCCGGGAGCGCGCGCCGCACCTGTACCTCAGCCTCTCCAGCGACATCATGCCGGAAATACGGGAATACGAGCGCTGCAGCGCAACGGTGATGAATGCCTATGTCATGCCGCTCACGGGCCGCTACCTCACCAAACTGCAAGCCTCCCTGCGGGAAATGGGTTTCCGGGGGGCGATTCACATTATGGTGTCCAGCGGCAGGTTGACTACCATTTCCGAAGCCCGGGAAAAGCCCGTCCAGTTACTGGAATCAGGGCCGGCCGGTGGGGCGATGGCGAGTATATTTTTTGGAAGACTGATGGAGCAACCCAACCTGCTCGCTTTCGATATGGGCGGTACTACAGCCAAAGCTTCGCTGGTTAACGATTACCGACCTGAGATCACCAACCATTTTGAAGCTGCCCGCGTGCGCCGTTTTAAAAAGGGCAGCGGACTACCCGTGCGCATTCCCGTTATTGACCTGATCGAGATCGGGGCAGGGGGCGGGAGTATTGCCCGGGTAAACGCCCTGGGGCTTTTGCAGGTGGGTCCAGATAGCGCTGCTTCTGACCCCGGCCCTGCAAGCTACGGTTTGGGCGGCAATCAACCCACCGTGACGGATGCCGACCTGGTGCTGGGGTACCTTAACGAGGACTATTTCCTTGGCGGAACGATGAAACTGAGCAGGGAAAGTGCCCGGCAGGCAATTGGATCACAACTGGCAACTCCGCTCGGTATGGATATCGAGTCGGCAGCAATGGGGGTTTTCAGGGTCGTGAATGAGAATATGGCGAACGCTGCCCGGGTGCATATCCTGGAAAAGGGGCTTGACCCCCGCCGATATGCAATGATTGCCTTTGGAGGTGCCGGTCCGGTTCACGCTTTTCAGGTCGCCAGGCTCCTCCACTTGCCCCGCTTGATTGTTCCGGTGGCTGCCGGAGTGGCTTCTGCGCTTGGCTTTTTAGTATCTCCTATCGCTTGCGAATATCTGTTCAGCAACGTGCAGGAACTCGAACAGATGGATTGGGAGCGGGTAAATCATTTTCTTTCCACAAAAGAGCAGGAAGCCATGCTTTTTCTTAGCCAGAACGGTGTTCAGGTCGGAGAGGTGCAGATGCGCCGAATGGCGGATATGCGCTATTCGGGGCAGGGGCACGAAATTTCCGTCCAGCTACCGGAGGGCGTACTGGGGCCTTATGCGGTGGGCGCGATTGCAGCGAATTTCGATGCAGAATATGCCCTTCGCTACCAGCGCGGCATCGCGGATGTCCCCAAAGAGACCGTAACCTGGCGGACGGTGGTAAGTGGCCCGGAGCCCCAGTTTTTGCCCCGGCAAATTGAAGCAGGGAGCGTAGGGCCTCCGCAAAAAGGGGAACGCAGGGTCTGGTTCCCCGGCGAAAAGACCCCAAGGCTTGTTCC
>JBMOJO010000095.1:0-12877 GCA_049315745.1 Saprospiraceae bacterium
GAAATCATGAAAAACAAGTCTCCATCCAAAGAAAATTTTGCCGCCGAAGGCGGCAAAAACCTTTTTACACAACCTCTCAAAACATCATTCGGCGCGAAGCGCCGTAAAAAACCTTTTTACACAACCCCAAATGATTATTTGGCGCGGAGCGCCGGCTAAAACGTTTTCAGACAATTGCTAACACGCATCAAGGACATTCGTCACTCCCAAGGGTGGAAAAAGTCATTGCCAATCTCTGTATTTCTGTGTACATAGAGCAAGTAAACCAAATTCTTAACCTAAATCAATAGTGATGAAAAAGCTATCGTGCATGATCGGATTGGTCCTTGGGTTAGTACTTGCCGTCCAACCCCTATGGGCACAAACAACACGTGTGGGGCTTCGTGGAGGTGTAAACCTCGCCCGCTGGTACTTTGAGGATGACACCGACATTGATAAGGACTGGATAAAAGACCTGCCCGGGCTGTATATTGCCGCTCCGGTAGAAGTCGAGGTCTCCAACCACTTCGCCGTACAGCCGGAACTCGCTTTCGTACGCAAAGGGGTAAGATTGAATTATGAAGACTCCGACGAGACTTCCACGTTCAAAATTGATGCCCGTACAAAGCTGGACTACCTTTCCCTGGATATGCTGTTGAAAGGAAAATTCGGAACCGATATCCTCCAGTTCTATGCCGTCGGTGGCCCTGGCATCGCTTATGCGACGAAAGGTAAGGTCGCAATGGAACTTACCGCAGGAAACGGCACGACCACGACTGAAGAAGAGACTGCGGATATTGATTTCAAAGAGGACAATGTAAGCCGGTTTGACTTTAGCATGCTTTTTGGCGCCGGTATAGAAGTGCCCCTTGGAACAGGGAATTTCGTTCTCGATGCCCGCTATAACCTCGGCCTGCAGAACCTGAATACGGACGATGACGCTACGCCGCAACAAAAAATCTTCAACCGGGGCGTAATGTTTTCTGCCGGGTTCGTAATCCCGATTGGTAAATAACGCTTATCCCTTTCGCTAAAATCCCGGCACTTGTGCTAAAAGAAAGCCCTCATTCCCCCAACGGGAAAGAGGGCTTTTGTACTATTCAGCGCTGAGCAAAAGCTCGATAGCGCCACATTTGTGCAGGTTGGAGGAAAGTACGCGGGTCTGCCTGGCTTTACCGTCCTCAATTGCGATTGCGGCGGTATTGGGCGGCGTAATCCCGAGGTTGTGTGCGAACAGCGTGAGAACATTCGCTCCTTTTGAAAGGGTGACCTCAAAAATACCCGGGCGCTTTGAAAGCGCAAATTTTTCAAGCACCGTAAGGCCGTTGAAGAAAACCGATACGCTGTCGCCATCAATCTCCTGATTGTCCCAAACCGCAATCGTCAGATGGGTGGATTGTACTTCTACCGGTTCGCTGAGCACTACCTCCCGATGAATTTCTTTCTCCAACGCTGCCGTGATATCCCGGGCCGTATCAAAGCCTTCCCGTTTGTAGTAGAAGGTACTTGAAATCTTCTTCAAATTCCGGATGGTCATACTGGCAATGATTTGCGCAGAGGGTTCTGCTGCCGATATCGTCACGATCCGGACATCAGAGAATATCGCATCATAAGCCGTAGAGGGAAAATTCGCTTTTTCCCCGGGCGAAAAATAGTAGGCTATCGCAGGGAAGTCATTAATCTGTATGACCGCCTTTTCCTCCGTCACCGTGATTTCGATCCGCGGGTTGTTGCCCAGCGGATTTTGTGCCGATCTATAGCACTGACCGAAAAGAAAAAATGGGAACAGTAAAAAAAACAGACAACTATACGTGTAATTCATGGGCCGATTTTAAATCCTTGTGCATTTTGACGTGTTGTGCGAGGTGTCGTGGTGGGAAAATCAAGTCATCTCTGCCCATTTATCCCATCGCGATAAATCATTTGCATAAAAAACAGAAATATTTACTGAAACATTGTCTGGCAAAATGGGGTTTCCCCCCCTGCCCTTCATAACAAATCTGAATATTTCAACCCGGCTCACCCACCGCTGACCGGCGGGATGACCACGATTTCGTCTCCGGGATGGAGGATCCTGGAATCAGGGGCATACTCGGCATTGACGGCAATAGCAAGCGACTTTAGCCCCCCCAGCTTTGGATACCCTCCGAGCAACTGTGCCCGCAGCTCGCTGACAGTTCCCCGCGCAGGAAAAGAAAGCTCAAGACAGGCCTGCCCGATAATATCCCGTGCAATACCGAAGGAATGAACACTGATGGTAATGACTTCCATTGCGTTTATTTTTAGAAACGGTAATTTTCGAACGGAAAAGCAATCGAATTGTCATAAAATTGTCACAAAAAACAAAAAAGGGTATAACCGTACTTTTTAGCAATAATTTGGCAAAAAACCTTAAATCCTATTTTTATTTCAAAAAACGATTATTTTTGCCAAAGCAATCCATCAAATTCTTTTTTTACGAAACAATTAACAATCTCTGGTTTTCGTTGTTTGAATGTTATTCATTCGGTGCTAAAAGCCAAAACATTGCTTGCTAGGTTAAAAGGTCGTACTTTTGTGGCTGATTACCGGGTTTATGGTAGTAGAATCCTACCAGGCAAAGCTCGGGTATGTAAAGAAGCGTTCGAATTTTTGCTCATTATTTAGGAACATATCACTATAGATAAAAAACTTACTCCCGTTGAACCGGCCATCTGAAACACACAGTGTCCGGGATTTTCTAACAAAACCATTTTTTAATGCAGTTCCCATGGACTTGGATTTCTGCTACTGCGGCCGCTACGGTTGCTGTGGCAGGTGTCCCAAACACAAACCTCTACTCAAAGGTAGCCGACAATTCTGTTGTTACCAATGAGTGGAATGCTGATGTCGTTTCCGAACGACTCGCAAAATTACAACTTCCTGTGCCTGTGCAATCCAATGAACAGGTATTGTCCCGGATACGCCAGTATCTTATTACGGGACGGGCCGAGACCCAGCTGGCACTGGGTCGCTCGAATGTGTACTTTCCTATTTTTGAACACCAACTGCGCGCCAACGGTCTCCCCGAAGAACTCAAGTATCTGCCTTTAATCGAATCTGGCCTGTCCACGACCATTGAATCGCCTGCCGGTGCTACGGGTATGTGGCAGTTAATGTCGATTACTGCCCGTCATTTTGGTTTGCAGGTCAATAGCGGTGTGGACGAACGACTGGACATTTACCGCTCGACGGACGCTGCCGTCAAGATGCTGGTTTTTCTGCACAAAAAATTTGGAGACTGGGCGCTTGTACTGGCTGCTTACAACAGTGGCGTAGGAAAGGTAGAAGCGGCGATCCGGATGGCAGGTACAAAAGACTACTGGGTAGTCAAAGATTATTTGCCAAAAGAAACGCAACGCTACGTACCCTGTTTCATCGCCGCTGCTTATGTCGGCAAGTACTTCAGGCAGCACGGACTAAAGCCGGCCAATTTCCAGACGCATGAAATGCCCGACCTCCGGGTAATGCTTGTTTTCCGAAGGATTTCGTTCGGGGAAATCTCCAGGGTGACCGGCGTAGGATTGTCCGCGCTGGCGAAACTCAACCCGGCATTTACACAGGGCATCGTTCCGGCTAGCGACAAGGGGTATTTTGTGATGCTTCCTGACGAGAAGGCGACCCTTTCCCTTCGCAATTTCCTTGCTTCGCCCGAAGAGCGTGCAGCCGAGAAAGCAGTTTTCCGCACGACTTATGTTGTTTCGAAAGGGGATTCAATGGAAGAGATTGCAAGACTATTCCAGACTTCTGTGGAAGACCTGCTCAAATGGAATAAGCTCACCGACACGACCCTCGTCGTTCGCCAAGAGCTCGTACTGCAACTTCCAAAGACATTCCTGCTGAACCGTGCCTGACACGATGATAGTGGCGTCCTTGTTGTGAAAGAAGGGCGGCTCAAAGAACCTGATTGAAAAAGGGCCTTGTTTTCTGGCTTTGCTTTGCAAAGTTAAAAAACAGGGCCCTTTCAAATTATGTGACTTGTTGGAATGGGTTATCGTGGTGGGAGGTTGTGCAAAAAGTCTTTTGCCGCCTTCGCGCCAAGAAAGGCCTTTTTACACAACCCCGTCCAGATAAAGCCAGGAGCTTGAAATCAAAGCTTTTGCTTGACTTCCATCACCTCATAGGCCTCGATGATATCCCCGACTTTGATATCGTTGAAATTTTTGATGCTGACCCCGCATTCCAGCCCGGTTTTGACTTCTTTGACATCCTCTTTGAACCTGCGAAGCGAAGCCACTTCGCCGTGAGCGCCTTCCCGGGTCGGAAAGATAACGATACCATTGCGCACCAGGCGGATATGGCTGTTCCGCGAGACTTTGCCTTCCTGCACGATACAACCGGCGATGGTACCCACTTTACTGATTTTAAACACTTCCCGTACTTCGACCTGTCCGGTGATATGTTCTTCCTTGGTAGGCTCGAGCATACCTTCGATGGCTGATTTGATTTCTTCGATTGCTTCGTAGATAATCGAATAAGTTTTGATCTGTACCCCTTCCTGCTCTGCGAGCTTACGGGCACCTGCCGAGGGACGTACCTGGAATCCGATGACGATTGCATCGGAGGCAGAAGCCAGGAGGGCGTCTGATTCGATAATCTGGCCTACGGCTTTATGGATCACATTGACCTGTACCGTTTCGATAGAGAGCTTAATCAGCGAGTCGGAAAGTGCTTCCACAGAACCGTCCACATCCCCTTTGACGATGAGGTTGAGCTCTTTGAAATTTCCGAGGGCGAGGCGGCGTCCGATTTCGTCGAGGGAGATACGCTTAGTTGCCCTGTTGGCCTGTTCGCGCATAATCTGGGAGCGCTTTGAGGCGATTTGACGGGCTTCCTGGTCACTATCCACTACTTTGAACCTGTCACCTGCCTGTGGTGCGCCGCCAAGTCCGAGGACCATCACCGGCGCTGAGGGGCCTGCTTCGGCCAGGCGTTTGCCCCGTTCGTTGAGCATAGCACGCACTTTACCGGAGTATTCCCCGGCCACGATATGATCACCGATATGCAGGGTACCTGACTGCACCAGC
Source organism: Saprospiraceae bacterium (assembly GCA_049315745.1). Classification (GTDB taxonomy): domain Bacteria; phylum Bacteroidota; class Bacteroidia; order Chitinophagales; family Saprospiraceae; genus JADJPL01. The sequence continues at coordinate 5,025 of JBMOJO010000095.1, forward strand.
ATTTTAGAAACATAACCGCGGCCTTTTTCGAGGGTTGCCTCGAGTACGGTACCGACGGCTTTTTTATCAGGATTTGCTTTCAGGTCGAGGATTTCTGCTTCGAGCAGCACCCTTTCCAGCAAAAGGTCTATACCGATGCCTTGTTTTGCCGAAATATCCTGAGATTGGTATTTACCGCCCCAATCTTCCACGAGAAAATTCATGGAGGCCAGTTCCTGTTTAATTTTTTCAGGTTGTGCATTTGCCTTGTCGATCTTGTTGATCGCAAACACCATGGGCACTCCTGCTGCCTGTGCGTGGCTAATCGCCTCTTTCGTTTGGGGCATGATACTATCATCGGCGGCGATAACGATTACCGCGATATCGGTGACTTTTGCCCCCCGGGCGCGCATAGCGGTGAACGCTTCGTGGCCTGGAGTATCGAGGAAGGTAAGTCGTTTTCCATTTTCCAGGACAACTTCATAGGCGCCGATATGCTGGGTAATACCCCCAGCTTCCCCTGCGACGACATTGGCATTGCGGATATAGTCGAGCAATGAGGTTTTTCCATGGTCAACATGGCCCATCACTGTTACGATGGGGGACCTTGGCTCGAGGCCCTCGGTATCTTCCTCTTCCAGGATTTCGTCTTCCACATGTTCTTCCATGGAGATGAACTCCACCTCATGCCCAAATTCCTCGGCTACGAGTTCGATAATTTCTGCATCGAGGCGTTGGTTGATGGAAACCATGACCCCGAGGTTAAGGCAGGCCATGATTACCTCTGCTGCCGGGACATCCATGACGTTTGCGAGTTCCTGGACGGTGATGAACTCGGTGACCTCCAGTTTGGCGCTGGAGGCTTCCATTTCCATCATTTCCTGTTTTTCCCGGAACCGGTCGCGTTTATCGCGTTGAAGTTTTTGTCGTTTTTTCTTTCCTCCACCCGATAGCCTGGCCATCGTGGCCTTAATTTTTTCCTCTATCTCGCGCTGGGAGACTTCTTTAGGCTCTTCTTTAGCAGTTGGGCGCACAGCTGAAGGAGCTGATTTCCGGTCCTGGGGTTTTGCCCCTTGCTGGGTTTTGGCCTGGGGTTGGCCTTGGCCCTGGCCATCGCCTCCGACTTTTTTGCGTTTGCGTTTGCGTTTTCTTTTATCCTCGGCGGATTCGGTTGTCTGTGGGGCGCGGTTCGTCTCTTTTTCCTTTACGGGCTCTCCATTTTGGGGTTTTTCCGTAACCATATCCGCAGGCTTTGGCGCACCCGACTCTGGTCCTTTCCTAGGCGTTTCTTTAGTATCTTTTTTCTTTTTCCGACCCTGTGGTGAGAGGCGGTCGAGATCTATTTTACCTTGGATTTTGAGCCCTCTGAGTTCAGGGGTATCGGCGCGAAAGAGCTCATTAGTCTCTGCAGGGGCGGGTTCTGCGGGCTGTTCGGTCGGCTGTTCGGCAACGGGAGCCTGTGGAGTTGGCTGGGGGGTGGAAATTTTTTCGGCTTCGGGTTCCTCCAATGCCGTTGGCGATACTTTTTCGGGTATTGGCTCTGGCGCAGGGGTTGGTTCGACAGCCGGCAGGGATGCTTCCCGGGGCTTTTCGCCGGTTTCCTTTTCCTTTGAGCGATCAGAAGACCTTCCGCCCAGATCAATTTTGCCCAGGACAGTTGGTTTTCCAAGTTTCACCCTCGGGCGTTCGACTTCTTCTGTTTTTTCGGGAGTAGGCTGCGGAGGTTCCTGTTTTTCGCGGACAACCGGTGCCTCGGCCTCGGGAGTGGCCTTTCCCCGCATACCGATATTTACGTGCCTGGAGGCTTCTTTATCGTCAATAGACTTCTGGAACTCCTTCAGGAGGCGCCCGTACATTTCGTCGGTAATCTTGGCGTTAGGTTTATTTTCGATATCGAAGCCATTTCTATTGAGAAACTCCACAATAGAGCCGGTACCGACGTTAAGTTCCTTAGCTATCTTAAATAAAGAGTTGGACATTCGTTAAAATTAGGTAGTAGTATGTTAAGTTGAGCGGTTGTTAATGAAGCTAATCGGTTTTTACATCGCGGAAGGATTTTCCACTGTGGCATCCGAAGCCTTTGCTTCGGGCGGATAAGGGTTTGAGGTATGTGAAGCCGGCGTGGTATAATCCAACCGGAACCGGTTCGTGGTCGCTTAAAAGGGCACTAACCGCACCTTCCGCACCGGATGGCACAGACAGGGCAGCAAGACAATACACCGAACGCAAAATTAACGAAAAGAGTTCGTTTCCTTTCGATTTTATACAACTATTTGACTTTGCCGCCGTAGCTCGGCAATTTATAGCGGCTACACTATTACTCTTCGAACTCTGCCGCCAGTATGCTGAGGAGCTCTTCGACGGTTTCTTCTTCGAGGTCGGTACGCCGGATAATTTCGTCTTTTTTCAGTGCCAGGACGCTCCTTGCCGTATCGCAACCGATCGCTTTGAGGGCATCAATGACCCAGCCTTCGATCTCGTCGGAGAATTCTTCCAGATCCACGTCGTCAATTTCGTACTCTTCGTTATTGCGGTACACGTCAATTTCGATCCCGGTAAGCTGGCCGGCCAGTTTGATATTCGTCCCGCCTTTTCCGATAGCGATAGAGACTTGGTCGGGGTCGAGATATACGTTGGCGTGCATTTTCTCCAGGTTAAGGTCAATACTCGAGACCTTTGCCGGCGTGAGCGCGCGCTGTATATAAAGCGTTGTATTGTTCGTAAAATTGATGATATCAATATTTTCGTTATTCAGTTCGCGTACGATACCATGTATCCGCGCCCCTTTCATGCCCACGCAAGCGCCCACGGGGTCTATCCGGTCGTCATAAGATTCCACAGAGACCTTGGCCCTTTCCCCGGGGATACGGACGATCTTTTTGATGCTGATCAGCCCATCTTCGATTTCCGGGACTTCCTGCTCGAGGAGCTTCTCCAGGAACATATTGTCAGTACGGGAGAGGATCACGACGGGGTTATTGTTCCGCATATCCACCTTTTTGATTACGGCACGCAGGACATCGTCTTTCCTGAAATAATCGCCTTTGATCATTTCTGTTTTAGGCAGCACGACTTCGTTGCCGGTGGCATCATCCACAACCAGGATTTCTTTTTTCAGGATTTGCTTGACGTCGCCGGTGATGATTTCGCCCACCCTTTCGTTATAGCGGCGATAGACTTCATCTTTTTCGAGGTCCATGATCCTGGAGATCAGGGTTTGGCGGGCGGCCATGATCGCCCTGCGGCCGAAGTCCTCCAAATGAAGTTGTTCATAGCACTCTTCGCCCACCTCGTACTCTGAATCAATCGCCAGGGCTTCGGAGACAGATACCTGGCTACGGTCGTCAGTGACTTCGCCATCGGGTACGATCGTACGCACCCGCCAAAGCTCGAGGTCTCCTTTTTGTGTATTGACGATGACGTCGAAATTTTCGTCCGAGCCGAATTTTTTCTTGATCAAAGTACGGAAGACATCTTCCAGGACCCGCACCATTGTAGGGCGGTCAATATTTTTTCCGGCCTTGAAATCCGAAAAAGTTTCTACCAGGTTCATCATAGTCCTAGTGGTTAAAATGAGATTTTTACAACGGTTTTATGGATATGGGAAAACGGGATTACCGTTTCCACTTTTTCTTTTTTGGTTTTTTTTCCTTCCCGGGTTTTTACCTCCGCTGAAACGACAATTTGCCCGGGGGTTACCGCGCTGAGGATACCTTTGCACAGTGACCCGTTTTCAAGCGTGACTTCTACCGTCCGGCCAATATTCCGGGGGTACTGCCGGTACTGTACCAGCGGCCTGCTCACCCCAGGAGAGGAAACTTCCAGCGTATAACGCTCGCCCAGCCAGTTGTTTTCATCAATAAACTGTTCAAGATACCTGCTGATCTGCTGGCACTTCTCGAAGGTAATCCCGGAATCCGAATCCACAAAAACTTCCAGTTTTTGGTTTACACCGAGCTTGACCTCAATGAGGAAACAGTCAGCGAATGCCGCTTCCTGAAATTTTTCCGCGAGTAGTCTTTCAATATGTTCAACAACCACCTGATTATTAGTTTGAACGGTTTACCTGATACGCAGGGTTTTATCAACAGTCTTTTTTCGGCGCTTCGCGCTAAATAATTATTTGAAAACGAGGGATTTGAGTGAAATTCTTTTGCTGCCTACGGCGGCAGAATATTCTTCTGAGCGACACGTCATTTTCACGATTTCGCTTCGCGAAATCGTGAAAATGACGTGTCGCTCAATAACATGATTCGGCGCGAAGCGCCACGAAAAAACTTTTGACACAACCCCAAAGACTTTTTACACAACCCCTAATACGCAAAAGAGGGAACGTTTTGTTCCCTCTTTTGTGCAGTCCCGGCCTCCGCCGCGCAAATATAGCATTATTTTCTTAGAAAATCCAACGCTACGGTAAAAGACTATAAATCGCAGCCAAAACGCGACAATATCGAGCGTTCAAGGAATTTTTCACTTAATGCGTATTTTTCCAAACATGGTCATTTCCATTTTTGTTCTAAGCTAAGCATATCGGGGTGGGATGGCTTCGTGCCTCTTCGCACAACCCCGTAAGGTTCAACAAATATCAACACGTATAACTATGCAGGTATCCGATTTACTTCATCGGGCATTACGATTGGAGCGCCTAAGCGCGGAAGAAGGCGTGTTCCTTCTTGAAAACGCCCCTACTGCGGAACTCATGTACACGGGCAACCAGTTGCGGCAGCGCCACGTTCCCGGCAATGTGGTCACCTGGATCATAGACCGCAACTCCAATACCACCAATGTCTGTATTGCCAACTGCAAATTCTGTAATTTCTACCGGCGACCCGGGCACGAGGAGTCCTATGTGACCTCTATCGAAGAATATAAAGCAAAAATCGAGGAGCTGTTTCGCCTCGGGGGCGAGCAATTGCTGCTCCAGGGCGGCCACCACCCCGATCTCGGACTGGCATTTTACACCGGCTTGTTCAGGGAGTTGAAGCAGCTTTACCCGCAGCTCAAACTCCATGCCCTGGGCCCTCCCGAAATCGCCCACATTGCCAAGCTCGAAAAAATGTCCCATTATGATGTCCTGAAGGCCCTGCAGGCGTCCGGGCTGGATTCGCTGCCCGGGGCAGGGGCAGAAATCCTGGACGACCGGGTACGCCGTTTGATTTCCAAGGGCAAGTGCGGGGCACAGGAATGGCTGGACGTGATGGAGGCTGCCCACCAGCTCCACCTCACTACTTCGGCCACCATGATGTTTGGCCATATCGAAACCAATTTAGAACGCATGCAGCACCTCGTCAAGATCAGGGAGGTACAGGATAAAAAGCCGCAAGGCGCCAAAGGCTTCATTGCCTTTATCCCCTGGCCGTTCCAGGATGAAGACACGATCCTCAAGCGGCTAAAGCGGGCGCGGAATACCTGCACCGGGGACGAATACATCCGCATGATCGCCATCAGCCGGATCATGCTGCCGAATATCTGCAATATCCAGGCTTCCTGGCTGACTGTGGGCAAACAAGTTGCGCAATTATGCCTGCACGCAGGCGCGAATGATTTTGGCAGCATTATGATTGAAGAAAACGTCGTTTCTGCTGCAGGGGCACGCTTTCGCTTTACGGCCAACGGCATTCAGGAGGCTATTCGCGAGGCGGGTTTCGTGGCGCAGCTCCGCGACCAGCAGTATGGCTATCGCGATCTGCCGGATGCCATCCTGCAGCAGGAGCTGGACCGTTCGGCATTAATTGTGGATTAAGCGGGTTTTTTGCAGGCCTGGTAAAGGTCTTTCCATTCACTTCTTCGTTTGACGACCGTCTCCAGGTATTCCTGCCAGGCCGCCTGGTCGTGGACGGGGTCCTTTACCACGGCGCCCATAAGGGCAGAGGCTACGTCTTCGGCCCTAACCTGCCCATCGCCAAAATGGCAGGCAAGGGCTTGTCCGCTTTGGATTACCGAAATGGCCTCTGCCGTACTCAGCGTACTGCCGGGCATTTTCAGTTGTTGTTTCCCATCTTCGGTTTTTCCGCTCCGCAGTTCACGGAAAATAGTAACCAGGCGTTGGATTTCGGCAAGCGGGGTGATGGCAGGGGGCAATTCCAGGCTGCTGCCCAGTTGCCCTATGCGTTGGCGGACGATGTTTACCTCCTCTTCCAGTGTAGCCGGCAGGGGCATCACGACCGTATTGAAACGCCTGCGCAGGGCGCTGGAAAGCTCGTTGACCCCCTTATCGCGGTCGTTGGCCGTAGCGATCAGGTTAAACCCTTTAACCGCCTGCACTTCGGTGTTCAGTTCCGGAACAGGCAGGATTTTTTCTGACAATATGGTGATCAGCGCATCCTGTACCTCTGAAGGGAGCCGGGTCAGTTCTTCGATACGGGCAATTTTCCCTTCCTGCATCGCGCGCATAATCGGGCTCGGCACGAGGGCCGACATGCCCGGCCCTTCGCTCAGCAGACGGGCATAGTTCCAGGTGTAGCGCAGCGCATCCTCGCCCAGTCCGGCCGTACCCTGCACCAGCAGCCTCGAATTGCCGCTGATGGCTGCGGCGAGGTGTTCGGCAAGCCAGGTTTTGGCCGTTCCCGGGATGCCGAGGAGCAGCAGCGCACGGTCGGTAGCGAGGGTGGCGACTGCGATTTCTACCAGACGCTTGTGCCCGAAATACTTTGGCGAAATCGTTTGCCCGTCGGGGAGTTGTCCGCCCAGGATATACAGCAGTACCGATCGCGGGGAGAGGCGCCAGCCTTCCGGGCGCGGGTACGCGTCGGACAGCGCGAGCGCTTCCAGCTCACCGGCAAAGGTCTCTTCAGCGGCAGGCCGCAGGAAGTTTTGCATGGGGGATTACATCGTTTAAAGTAGGTTTTTCTTCAGCCATTCCGCTGCTTGCTGCCGCTGCTCCGGGCTCAGGGGGATTTCCGGAAGTGCCGGCGCTGCCGCAACAATATCCCCGAGGCCCCTGGAAGAAGCATACATTGCCGGTTCGGGAACATCCATAGGCGGGAGGGGCGGGAGTTCCATTTTTTCGGGTGTGGAGGCAACGGGCGTTTCTTTGCCCTGCTTCACCCATTTCATTACCTGCCTGGCGACGATCAGAAAGAGGACAAACCCCAGGAGCATTTGCAGGGTGTCGGAGCCAAGCGATTGAAGGATAGCTGATTTCATAACTACGGAATGAATTTATGTGAGGGTTTGTGTTGTGCTTTGATTTGGGGGCAAACTATCTGCTTTAAAGAGACAAAATAGGTGATTTTTGGAAAAATCCAGCAGCGTCGCCGAATTTATTTACCTACTATTCCGCAGGCACCCACCTGCCGTAGTGGTCTATGCCCTTAACCGGACTTTTATTCATCCGCTTTGCATTTGCTACCTGCTTTGTTTTTTCTCATACAAAACAACCGATCCCTAAATAAATCATGCCGTTCCAAAAACGCAGGCCGCAAAAAGGGCGAAAAATTCCCCTTCAGTAGCTGCTGCATTGCTTTTTTGGCGCAGAAGCCATAATTTTGTTCGTGACAATTTCGTTTAGGCTACGAATTTTCCTCTTAAGAATTCTTCTTCCAATTTCCTGTGATTCTCCGGATATGTAACCGGAAAGTCATCGAGTTTATTTATTTCCCTGAGGCTATCACTGTTACTCAGCAGGGCGGAGCTATGCCTCCTGCTTCGATTCCCACACTTGACCGGTAGGTTTAGGTCCTGACGTTCTTTTTCTACTGCCGGAAAAGGGGGATGCCGTATGCGTTTGACTTATCGCGATGGGTTATCGCAGTGGGCAAAATAGCCGTTTTGATAACCCCCAGAATCCCACCGCAGCAAGTCTATCCGTAAAGCACCGATTTGATCCACCAGTTTGTAACCAACTAAACACGATAGATATGAGCAATCTTTTT
>JBMOJO010000096.1:0-12836 GCA_049315745.1 Saprospiraceae bacterium
GGAAGTCCTTCGCCTTGCGGGTATCGTCGAGCAGGAACTTGAGAAAGTGGTCGTGGGGTTTAGGTTTTTTATTTTCCATGCGGCAAAGATAGGGCATATACGCGCAGGGTCAATACCGGAAAAACAGGCGCCGTACCCCCGGATAAAAGGGGGTTTTGGCGGGAATTATAGATACAAAATAATCATAATCAATGATTTGAATTTTGGCATTTCGTGGTTTTCCTGGTGTATCGAAAGAACCGTAGAGACAACGCACGCGTTGTCTTTGCCCGGGGTTATGGCACATCTTTATTGGGCTTTCTTCCAATAAAAAATTATTTCACGCGAAGACGCGAAGCCGCAAAGGAGGACGGTGTTTTTCTTTGCGCCTCTGCGACTTTGCGAGAAAAAAATCATTTCACGCAAAGCCGCGAAGTCGCGCAAAGGGAAAAAGTATTATTTTGACACTTTTGCGTCAGGTATAATTTCTGGTTCACGATGACCTTTGTAGGGTAAATAAATCAATAGTCAACCCTAAATTTAACCTCGAATCCTGGTTATTTCTGGTAATTTTACCCAATAGAATGCGTCACGACAACTGGATGTTATGATAAAGGGAGGGCACTTTTTTTTAGCAATTATTGGAATCTGGCTTCAAATAGGGGGCATAGGATGGACATTACAGGCCCAGCCCTCCGCAGTTCTGGACGAATATGTGCAGATGGCGCTGTCCAACAGCCTGCTGGTGCAGCAGGAGTTGCTGCGCCTGGAGGCCGATAAAACGGCATTGGAGCATGCTACCCGCCTGAATTTGCCCGAGTTGCGCCTGGGCAGCTCCTACACCCTTGCCGAAGGTGGCCGGCGCATCATTTTTCCGGTAGGCGATCTGCTGAACCCCGTTTATTCCACCCTGAACGCCCTGACCAGGACCAACAACTTTCCCCAAATCGAAAATGTCAACGAGCAGTTCCTGCCGAATAATTTTTACGACCTCCGCTTTCGCGCCGTGCAGCCCCTGCTCAACGCAGAGATCCGCCTCAACCGACAGATCAGGGGGGTACAGGTAACGCAACAGGAAATCCAGGTGATGGTGGTGAAGCGCACGCTGGTGAAAGAAGTGAAAGTGGCGTATTTCCGCTACCTCCAAAGCATGGAACTCACGGGGGTTTACGAAAATACGCTTGCCGTACTCCGCGCCCGGAAGCGGCTCAACGAAACCTACGTCCGCAACGGGGTGGCACTGCCTACCGTTTTGCTGCGCGACGATGGGGAAATTGCCCGCATGGAAGACCTCCTTCGTAAATCCGGCCTTCAGGCCAAAACAGCGGCCGCCTTGCTAAACTATCTCCTGGGGCGCGAACTGGAAACCCCCGTAATTTCCGATCCCCTGCTCCAGGCCGGTACAGCGGAAGACCCCGGGGCAGTGCGGCAGCGGGAGGAGCTGGCGAGGCTGCAGGAAATCCGTCGCATACAGGAATTGCTGATCGAAAGGGAAAAGGCCCTCAGTAAACCTCAGATTGGGGCACAGCTCGATTTCGGCTCACAGAATTTCGATTTTAAATGGGGCGGCTACGCCTTGCTCGGGATAAGCCTGGATGTCCCGATCTGGAATGCCGGCCGGCAAAACCTTAAAGTCCAGGAAGCCCGGATCAATGCGGATATCGTCGGACTTCAGGCCAATGACCTCGAAAATGCGCTTGAACTGGAAGTTTTTTCCGCGCGCAAGGCCTTGGAAACCGCCCGTTCGACCCAGGAAAGCTATCGGGGTCAATTACCAGGGGCCCGTCGTTATCTCGAAGACCTCTCCCGGCGCTACCGCGAAGGGGGGGCCTTGTACCTGGAGCTGCTCGATGCCCAGACCCAGTTGACCAACCTCGAAACCCAGGAAGTGATTTCAAAATATGAGGTGCTCGTCCGGCATGCAGAACTGGAACGCGCCCTTGCTGCTTATTCTTTTTAAAAATATTATCCCTGCTATGAAGAACCTGGTATTTGGTGCGATTGTCCTTGCTTTCTTTATGTCAGCTTCCTGCGGTAAAAAGGAAGAAATGCCCGCTGCAGCAAAGGGCTCTAAGGCAGTTACTGCCAGAATTGAGGTTGCCATAGTCACCGAACAGGAAATTGCATTTCCCGTGCGTGCTACCGGCCTGGTAATTTCCGAAAATGAGGCAAAGCCATCCTTCAAGGTGGGCGGCGTCATCAAACGCACGTTCGCAGATGCCGGTGACAATGTGTTGAAGGGTATGTTGCTGGCCACACTCGATATGTCGGAAATCAATGCCCAGGTCGCACAGGCAGAGAACGGACTCGAAAAGGCACGCAGGGACCTGCAGCGGGCCCGCAATCTGCTGGCCGACAGCGCAGCTACCCTGGAACAGGTACAAAATGCGGAGACTGCCTTCCGCCTTGCAGAAGAAAACCGTGCGATTGCCGTATTTAACCGCCAATACGCGGAAGTGCGCGCACCTATTGACGGAAAGGTGGTACAGCGTTTTAGTCGTGCAGGGGAAATTACAGGTCCTGGAATGCCGGTGTTCTATATCGTTGGCACAGGGGCATCCGACTGGCGGGTAAAGGCAGGGGTGACCGACCGCGACTGGGTGCGCATCCGCATGGGCAATCCGGTCGTGCTAAAGTTTGATGCTTTTCCCGGGGAGGAGTTCCGCGGGGCAGTAAGTGAAATTGCCCAGACGGTCAACCCGCTTTCGGGCACTTTCGATATCGAGGTGAAACTCAACGGCAAGCCGCCACGACTGGCAGCCGGGATGGTGGCAGCGCTCGAGGTTCAACCCCGTACAGAGGGTGCCGAGCTCATCATCCCTGTGGATGCCCTTATCGAGGCAGATGGGGAAAATGGCGCAGTTTTTCTCATAGACGACAGCCTTCGGGCCATCAGGCGTCCGGTGCGCATCAAGGCGATTACCCAGAACGGTATCCTGCTGAAGAGCGGGTTAAAAGCCGGTGACCGGGTAGCGACTACCGGCGGGGCATTCCTGCAGCAGGGGAGCAAAGTTTCTATTATTGAATAAGTATTACTGATGAAAGCAGCAGAATTTTCAGTTAAAAACTATCAGTTCACCATCATCCTGTTCCTGCTGGTGTTGCTGCTTGGATTGAGTTCCTTGTTCAATATGCCGAGAGGGGAGGACCCCCCGTTCAATTCCCCGATTTTTGTGGTGACTGCCGTATTGCCGGGTACGAGCCCAAAGGATGTAGAGGAACTGGTAGCAGAGCCCCTGGAAGCAGTGCTGTATGAATTGGAAGACGTCAAAAAAATCGCTACCGAATGCAATGACGGCATCATGGTTATGCGGGTGGAATTTTTTCACGGGGTAAATGTCGAGTCGAAAAATAACGATGTGGTGCGGGAGGTAAACCGCCTGGAGCCGCAACTTCCCGAAGACCTTGCTCTTTTGCAGGTCACCAGGGCTTCTTCTGCCGATGTGGCCATCCTGCAGCTTGGCTTGATTTCTGAGCGTGCCGCATACAAGGATATTTATGCCCAGGCCGAGGTGCTGAAAAAGGGGCTGGAACGCATCCAGGACCTCCAAAATGTCGAGATTCAGGCGTATCCGGAACAGGAAATCGAGGTGCTGGCCGATTTGCCCCGGATGGCCCAGTACCGGATCGGGGCCAACCAACTCATCGGAGCTCTCCAATCCAATAACTTGAATATTCCCGGCGGTAGCCTGGAACTCGGGCGCAGGAAGTTCAATGTAAAGACGAATAGCCGCTATACAGATTTGGAAGAGATCCGCAATACGGTCGTGCATGCCTCTCCGGAGGGTCGGGTTGTCTATCTTCGGGATGTGGCATCGGTGCGCTTTGCCGATGAAACGGAGGCTTACCGGGCGCGTTACAACGGAAAAAAGGCGGTTTGGATGATTGTTAAGCTCAAGGAATTGCGCAATATCGTGGAGGCGGACAAAAAAATTGATCCGGTCCTGGAGGCATTCCGCAGCCAGCTCCCTTCAAATATGCGCCTTGAAGTGACTTTCGATCAGCCCTCGAACGTGCAGCGCAGGCTCAGCGGCTTGGGCCGCGATTTTCTGATCGCGGTTTCCCTGGTCTTGATTACCTTGTTACCGCTGGGTTTTCGGGCATCTCTGGTCGTGATGGTGTCTATCCCACTATCGCTGTCGGTGGGATTGGCGCTGCTGGACCTCGCCAATTTTTCCCTCAACCAGTTGAGTATTGTAGGGCTGGTAGTCTCCCTGGGCTTATTGGTGGACGATAGTATTGTAATCGTTGAGAATATTGAACGCTTCATGCGCATGGGGTATTCGCGCAAAGAGGCAGCTGTAGCGGCAACCAAGCAGATCGGGATTGCAGTGATTGGCTGTACGGCTACCCTCATCCTGGCCTTTCTCCCCCTGGTTTTTCTGCCGGAGGGTTCCGGGGATTTCATCCGGAGCCTGCCGATGGCGGTAATTCTCACGGTGATTGCCTCGCTGTTTGTGGCGATTACGATCATTCCCTTTTTGTCCAGTCTGCTCCTTAAGCAGCACGAAAAGGTAGAGGGCAATTTTTTCCTGCGTTTGTTCCGACGGGTACTGAACGATCCCTATCGCCGGCTGTTGGAAGTCGCTTTCCGCTTCCCCTACCTTTCGCTGGGTATCGCCTTGCTGATTTTTTTGGGCAGCCTTGCACTGATTCCACGCCTCGGCTTCAGTTTGTTTCCGATGTCTGAAAAACCCATATTTCTGGTGGACGTGCGTGCCCCGCTGGGCACTTCTCTGGATGCAACCGATGCCCTGGCAAAGCGTGTAGAACAGGAGCTGCGCCGGCATCCCGGGGTGGAAGGGGTGAGTACCAACATCGGCTCCGGTAACCCCCGCATTTACTACAACGAATTTCAGGAGAAAAATGCGCCGAATTTTGCGCAGATGTACGTCCGCCTGGCTGCGGAGACTACCGTCCCGGAAATTACGGCGCTCACCGACACCCTCCGCGCGCGATTTGATGGATTTCCCGGGGCCAGGATCCAGGTCCGGCGCTTTCAGCAGGGGCCGCCGGTCAATGCACCGGTGGAAATACGCGTAGTGTGCGACCAGCTCGACACGCTTTTTACCTGGGCGACAAAAGTTGAGCGGGTAATGCAGGGCATCGAGGGGTTGATTTACATAGATAACCAGCTTAGGATCCCCAAAACGGATATTTCGGTTACGATTAATAAGGAAAAGGCGGGCATGCTCGGCATACCCGTGAGCGAGGTTGCCAAAACGGTCCGGCTGGGGCTTGCAGGCCTGGATATCGGGGAATTCCGCACCGAAGACGGCAAGGAACACGTTATCCGGGTATCTGCACCCGAAATGAAGGAAGACCCGCTCAAGGTGTTTTCGCAGTTGTACGTGAGTTCCCGGTCGGGCAGTCTGGTACCTTTGACGCAGGTAGCGCAATTTGGATTTCAGAGCTCGCCTTCTATATTAAAGCACTTCAATAAAGAGCGTTTTGCTTCCGTGACTGCTTTCGTGGCCACGGGGTACAATACCCAGGCATTGACGGATGAGTTGCTCGGCAAGCTCCAGGCCCTTCCTGTGCCGGAAGAGGTCAGTTTTGTGGCGGGAGGGGAGCGGGAGAGCCGGGAAGAATCTTTTGGGGGGATGGGGACGATTATTATAATCGTTGTTTTTGGCTTGCTGGCTATTCTGGTGCTGGAATTCCGTACTTTCAAAAGCACCATAATCGTCCTGTCGGTCATCCCGCTCGGGTTGATCGGTGCGCTGACTGCGTTATTTTTGATCGGGGAGACCCTATCGTTTGTCGCAACGGTCGGTATGATCGCATTGGTGGGGATCGAGATTAAGAACTCCATTCTGCTGGTGGACTATACCAATCAGTTGCGGGAAGGCGGTATGCCGCTGGAACAAGCGATCCGGGAAGGCGCAGAAACCCGCTTTTTGCCCATCCTGCTGACGACCCTTACGGCAATAGGCGGGCTTATTCCCCTGGCAATCGAGCGTTCGCCGTTGATTTCGCCCCTGGCGTTTGTATTGATTGGCGGGCTAATCAGTTCAACGCTGCTGAGCAGGATTGTGACGCCGATATTGTACAAGCTGCTGCCCCCGCGGGTAACGGTGAAAGGCCCTAATCCGGATCTTCCCAGTCCATCGCCCAATCCCAGTCCCCTGATTTGAATTCGTCTATTTGCCGCCGTTCCAGTTTGGTAGGGCGGCCGGCGCCTCTTTCCCGGCGTTCTGCTGCGCCTTTGCCGACGTACCAGTCGTTGTATTTGTTGAGTTCCTCTTCAGGAGTGAGGTTGAGGTAGCAGGTTTGGGCTACGGGCGCCGAGACCCGGCTTTTGAGGAGCTGGACGACTTTAAACTGAAAACTGAAGCCATTTTTGCGCACTTCGACCGTTTCTCCTGGACTAACGAGGTAAGAAGGTTTGACCGGAATACCGTTGATACGCACTTTACCTGCTTTACACGCTTCAATCGCGATAGTGCGCGATTTAAAAATGCGCACGCACCAGAGCCATTTGTCCACCCGGATTTTTTCCATTTTTTTCTTTTATAGTAACTATTTACCAGGGGTATCCGCGGCTTCGCCGCGAAGGATTTTTTTGGTATGCGTGCATGCTGTTCGCGCGTACGCGCGAACAGCATGCACGCATACCAAAAAAATCCTTCGCGGCGAAGCCGCGGATACCCCTGGTAAATAGTTACTATAAAAGAAAAAAATGGAAAAAATCCGGGTGGACAAATGGCTCTGGTGCGTGCGCATTTTTAAATCGCGCACTATCGCGATTGAAGCGTGTAAAGCAGGTAAAGTGCGTATCAACGGTATTCCGGTCAAACCTTCTTACCTCGTTAGTCCAGGAGAAACGGTCGAAGTGCGCAAAAATGGCTTCAGTTTTCAGTTTAAAGTCGTCCAGCTCCTCAAAAGCCGGGTCTCGGCGCCCGTAGCCCAAACCTGCTACCTCAACCTCACTCCTGAAGAGGAACTCAACAAATACAACGACTGGTACGTCGGCAAAGGCGCAGCAGAACGCCGGGAAAGAGGCGCCGGCCGCCCTACCAAACTGGAACGGCGGCAAATAGACGAATTCAAATCAGGGGACTGGGATTGGGCGATGGACTGGGAAGATCCGGATTAGGGCCTTTCACCGTTACCCGCGGGGGCAGCAGCTTGTACAATATCGGCGTCACAATCCTGCTCAGCAGCGTTGAACTGATTAGCCCGCCAATCAATACAAACGCCAGGGGCGAAATCAACGGCGAACGCTCGATTGCCAGGGGAATAAGCCCGCCTATTGCCGTAAGGGTCGTCAGCAGGATGGGCAAAAAGCGGGTTTCTGCGCCTTCCCGGATCGCTTGTTCCAGCGGCATACCGCCTTCCCGCAACTGATTGGTATAGTCCACCAGCAGAATGGAGTTCTTAATCTCGATCCCCACCAATGCGATCATACCGACCGTTGCGACAAACGATAGGGTCTCCCCGATCAAAAATAACGCAGTCAGCGCACCGATCAACCCGAGCGGGATGACCGACAGGACGATTATGGTGCTTTTGAAAGTACGGAATTCCAGCACCAGAATAGCCAGCAAGCCAAAAACAACGATTATAATAATCGTCCCCATCCCCCCAAAAGATTCTTCCCGGCTCTCCCGCTCCCCTCCCGCCACAAAACTGACCTCTTCCGGCACAGGAAGGGCCTGGAGCTTGCCGAGCAACTCATCCGTCAATGCCTGGGTATTGTACCCCGTGGCCACGAAAGCAGTCACGGAAGCAAAACGCTCTTTATTGAAGTGCTTTAATATAGAAGGCGAGCTCTGAAATCCAAATTGCGCTACCTGCGTCAAAGGTACCAGACTGCCCGACCGGGAACTCACGTACAACTGCGAAAACACCTTGAGCGGGTCTTCCTTCATTTCGGGTGCAGATACCCGGATAACGTGTTCCTTGCCGTCTTCGGTGCGGAATTCCCCGATATCCAGGCCTGCAAGCCCCAGCCGGACCGTTTTGGCAACCTCGCTCACGGGTATGCCGAGCATGCCCGCCTTTTCCTTATTAATCGTAACCGAAATATCCGTTTTGGGGATCCTAAGCTGGTTATCTATGTAAATCAACCCCTCGATGCCCTGCATTACCCGCTCAACTTTTGTCGCCCAGGTAAAAAGCGTGTCGAGCTGGTCGCACACTACGCGTATTTCCACCGGTGCATTGACCGGCGGCCCCTGCTGAAAGCGCCGGACCTGGATCCTGGCCCCGGGAAATCCATCAAATCGCGCGCGGAGGGTGTCGGTGAGCGCCGTAATTTCCGGGACGGTAGTCTCCGCAGCCAGGCGGACGTACATCTGCGCAAAATTCGGCGCATTTTTCTCCTGAAATTCGTTGTAGTAAATGCGGGGGTTACCGGAGCCGATGTTGGTACTCACCCCTTCCACCCCGGGATGCCGGCGCAGCTCCTGTTCTACACGCTTTGCCAGGGCATCGGTTGCATCCAGAGAAGTGCCCAGCGGGGCACGCACGTCCACCAGAAATATGGGTTTTTCAGACATCGGAAACAAACTGAAGCCGAGGCGTGGAATCAGTGCAAGGCTGCCCAAAAAAATCAGCAAGGCGATACCCAGCGAAAGGTAGGGGAAGCGGAAAGCGACTTCCAACAGCCGGCGATAGGGATCGTTCAGTACCCGTCGGAACAAACGCAGGAAAAAATTGCCCTCTACCTTTTCGTGCTGCTTAAGGAGCAGACTGGACAAAAAGGGAATGATCGTAATCGCCACAAACAGCGAGGCAATCACCGTGAGAATTACCGCCATCGGCAGGCTCCGGATGAAATCCCCGGAACCCTCCGGCAGAAAAACCAGGGGGAGAAAGGCCAGGATGAGGGTAGCCGTACAGCCAATCACTGCAATCCCGATCTGCTTGGTTGCCGCTACAGCTGCCTCTTTGCGCGAATACCCCATGCGCATGAAGCGTTCAATATTCTCAACGATTACAATACTATCGTCCACCAATAAGCCCAGGGAGACTACCAGCCCTACAATACTCAACTGGTTGAGGGAAAAATTGGCGAGGTCCAGCAGCGCCAATCCCACCGACAGCGATAGTGGGATAGACACCATCACGACCAGAGATGCCCGAAAACCCAGCGGTAACAAGGTAATCAAGACCAGGGAAACCGCGATCAGAAAATCGCGGCCCAAGCCGCTGAGCCTGCGCTGCACGTTCGAGGGCTGATCGAAAGTCACTTCAAGGCGCATATTTGAAGGGAGCTGGCTGCGGAATGCCTCCAGGACCGGATCAATTTTTTTGTCCGCCTCCACGATATTGCGCAATTCCTTGAGCTTAACAATCATCCAAACCGCCTTTTTTCCGTTGTAACGCGCCCGGTAAGCCTCCGTTTCATCGGCAAAGCGCACCGATGCCACATCCCGAAGATAGACAACCCGACCCTCCGGAGAGGCATGCACGACCGTATTGCGGATCTCTTCCAAATCTGTATAGCGGCTATTCGTCTTTACATTGAACTTCCTGCGCCCGAGTTCCAGGCTACCGCCGGGAATATTCAAGTTATTGGATTGGAGAGCTCCGATGAGTTGGTTGGCCCCGATCCGGTACTGGGCCATCCGGGGCAAATCGGCCAGCACCTCGATTTCCTGTTCCGGATACGCCTGAATCTCGACATTTTGGAGGTCCTGGATGCGTTCCAGCCCCTTTTTCAGCACCTCGGCCTGGGCATAAATATCCTTGTATGCGGCACGCTCAGAAATCAAGCCAAGCTGCAGGATGGCCACATCGGCAGAAGAAGCCCTGGTGACCTGCAAAAGAGCAAGGTCTTCGGGAAGTTGCGGCTCCAGGCGGTTTACCTCCCGCACCACATCGTTATTTTTCGACTCGACATTTACCCCGTGAAAAAATTCCACCCGCATAACCATGATGCCGTCATTGCATTCGGTAGCGATTTTTTTGACGTCTTCCAATTCATACAGCACTGCTTCCAGGGGCTCTGCTACCAGTTCCTCTACATCCTTTGGGCTCGTACCCGGCAATACGGCAGTCACCACAAAAATCGGGGAATTGAACGGGGGGTCCTCCCCTCTCGGCATATTGAACAAGGAACTCAATCCAAGCAGCAACACCAGCAGGAACAGGATGATGGTGAACTGATAGTTTTTAACTGAAAATTCTGCTGCTTTCATCAGTAATACTTATTCAATAATAGAAACTTTGCTCCCCTGCTGCAGGAATGCCCCGCCGGTAGTCGCTACCCGGTCACCGGCTTTTAACCCGCTCTTCAGCAGGATACCGTTCTGGGTAATCGCCTTGATGCGCACCGGACGCCTGATGGCCCGAAGGCTGTCGTCTATGAGAAAAACTGCGCCATTTTCCCCATCTGCCTCGATAAGGGCATCCACAGGGATGATGAGCTCGGCACCCTCTGTACGGGGTTGAACCTCGAGCGCTGCCACCATCCCGGCTGCCAGTCGTGGCGGCTTGCCGTTGAGTTTCACCTCGATATCGAAAGTGCCCGAAAGCGGGTTGACCGTCTGGGCAATTTCACTTACTGCCCCGCGGAACTCCTCCCCGGGAAAAGCATCAAACTTTAGCACGACCGGATTGCCCATGCGGATGCGCACCCAGTCGCGGTCGGTCACCCCTGCCTTTACCCGCCAGTCGGATGCCCCTGTGCCAACGATATAGAACACCGGCATTCCAGGACCTGTAATTTCCCCTGCACGACTAAAACGCTGTACCACCTTTCCGTCAATAGGTGCGCGCACTTCCGCGTATTGGCGGTTAAATACGGCAATCGCACGGTTTTCTTCTGCAAGGCGGAAGGCAGTCTCCGCATTTTGTACCTGTTCCAGGGTAGCTGCGCTGTCGGCCAGCAGATTGCGGGCCCGCTGCAGGTCCCTGCGTGCCTTTTCGAGTCCGTTCTCTGCCTGTGCGACCTGGGCATTGATTTCCGACATATCGAGTGTGGCCAGCAACATACCCTTCAACACATTGTCACCGGCATCTGCGAACGTGCGTTTGATGACGCCGCCCACCTTGAAGGATGGCTTTGCCTCATTTTCGGAAATTACCAGGCCGGTAGCACGCACGGGAAATGCAATTTCCTGTTCGGTGACTATGGCAACCTCAATTCTGGCAGTAACTGCCTTAGAGCCCTTTGCTGCAGCGGGCATTTCTTCCTTTTTACCGCAGGAAGCTGACATAAAGAAAGCAAGGACAATCGCACCAAATACCAGGTTCTTCATAGCAGGGATAATATTTTTAAAAAGAATAAGCAGCAAGGGCGCGTTCCAGTTCTGCATGCCGGACGAGCACCTCATATTTTGAAATCACTTCCTGGGTTTCGAGGTTGGTCAACTGGGTCTGGGCATCGAGCAGCTCCAGGTACAAGGCCCCCCCTTCGCGGTAGCGCCGGGAGAGGTCTTCGAGATAACGACGGGCCCCTGGTAATTGACCCCGATAGCTTTCCTGGGTCGAACGGGCGGTTTCCAAGGCCTTGCGCGCGGAAAAAACTTCCAGTTCAAGCGCATTTTCGAGGTCATTGGCCTGAAGTCCGACGATATCCGCATTGATCCGGGCTTCCTGGACTTTAAGGTTTTGCCGGCCGGCATTCCAGATCGGGACATCCAGGCTTATCCCGAGCAAGGCGTAGCCGCCCCATTTAAAATCGAAATTCTGTGAGCCGAAATCGAGCTGTGCCCCAATCTGAGGTTTACTGAGGGCCTTTTCCCTTTCGATCAGCAATTCCTGTATGCGACGGATTTCCTGCAGCCTCGCCAGCTCCTCCCGCTGCCGCACTGCCCCGGGGTCTTCCGCTGTACCGGCCTGGAGCAGGGGATCGGAAATTACGGGGGTTTCCAGTTCGCGCCCCAGGAGATAGTTTAGCAAGGCGGCCGCTGTTTTGGCCTGAAGGCCGGATTTACGAAGGAGGTCTTCCATGCGGGCAATTTCCCCATCGTCGCGCAGCAAAACGGTAGGCAGTGCCACCCCGTTGCGGACGTAGGTTTCGTTGAGCCGCTTCCGGGCGCGGAGTACGGCAAGCGTATTTTCGTAAACCCCCGTGAGTTCCATGCTTTGGAGGTAGCGGAAATACGCCACTTTCACTTCTTTCACCAGCGTGCGCTTCACCACCATCACCTGGATTTCCTGTTGCGTTACCTGTACCCCCCTGATCTGTCGGTTGAGGCGGATCTCTGCGTTGAGCAGGGGCTGCACGGCGCGAAAGCGGAGGTCGTAAAAATTATTCGGCAGGAACTGCTCGTTGACATTTTCGATTTGGGGAAAGTTGTTGGTCCTGGTCAGGGCGTTCAGGGTGGAATAAACGGGGTTCAGCAGATCGCCTACCGGAAAAATGATGCGCCGGCCACCTTCGGCAAGGGTGTAGGAGCTGCCCAGGCGCAACTCGGGCAAATTCAGGCGGGTAGCATGCTCCAATGCCGTTTTATCGGCCTCCAGGCGCAGCAACTCCTGCTGCACCAGCAGGCTGTTGGACAGCGCCATCTGCACATATTCGTCCAGAACTGCGGAGGGCTGGGCCTGTAATGTCCATCCTATGCCCCCTATTTGAAGCCAGATTCCAATAATTGCTAAAAAAAAGTGCCCTCCCTTTATCATAACATCCAGTTGTCGTGACGCATTCTATTGGGTAAAATTACCAGAAATAACCAGGATTCGAGGTTAAATTTAGGGTTGACTATTGATTTATTTACCCTACAAAGGTCATCGTGAACCAGAAATTATACCTGACGCAAAAGTGTCAAAATAATACTTTTTCCCTTTGCGCGACTTCGCGGCTTTGCGTGAAATGATTTTTTTCTCGCAAAGTCGCAGAGGCGCAAAGAAAAACACCGTCCTCCTTTGCGGCTTCGCGTCTTCGCGTGAAATAATTTTTT